>JBJHDG010000080.1:0-9479 GCA_050486425.1 Pseudomonadales bacterium
CAGTGCCTCCGCCAGCTGGCGGATCAAGTTGAAGTCGAAATAGTTGTGTGGTGGCCGGGCCAGCTCGATATGCGCAAGATGGCCTTCACGACTGACGCGGATGTCCCCCCATGGGTTGTTCGCTGCTGGCATAGCGTGATCCGTTTTTTAGGCTAGAGTTCAGGCTTTTATCGAGGTCCGATTTTGGCAACCGAGCAGCAGTCCCTGCAAGCACCTGATCCGCCCACCGCCCGGCCCAGCATTTGGTCGCTGGCGCTGCCGTCAATCCTGGGTAATTTGCTGTTTTCCCTGGTGGCTATCGTGCAGACCAAGTTTGTAGGCATTCTGGGTGCCGAGGCCGTGGCTGCGGTGGGTGCCGGGCAACGGGTGTTCTTTGCCTTGCAAGCGGTGCTTATGGCGATCAGTGCCGGCACCACGGCATTGGTGGCCAGGGCCTGGGGTGCGGGGGACCAGCGCGAAGCGGCCCGGGTCACCATGGCGTCGGTGGCTGTAGCGGTGGGTGCAGGTGCATTGATCTCGGTGTTGGGAATGCTGTTCTCCCAACCGGTGGCGGGCATCTTCGGCCTGGATCCGCATACGGTACAGCTGGCCGCCGACAATATATTCTGGCTGTCGGCGTTCACCATCGGTTTTGGGTTCAACATCATTCTTGCCAGCGCATTGCGCGCTGCCGGTGATGCCTGGACACCCCTGGTGGTGGGCGCGGGCGTCAACATCATCAACCTGCCACTGCTGTACATGTTTATTTTTGGCCATTGGGGCGCACCGGCCATGGGGCCTGCTGGCGCTGCCTTTGCGACTGGCTTATCGCTGACCCTGGGCGCGCTGGTACTGATTTGGTATTGGATGCGGCAAAAACTGGTGATTCGCTATCTCAGTGGCGGCTGGGCCAGGCGCGAACGTTTTGCCCGCCTGCTGCACATTGGTTATCCCGCCGGTGTGGAGCAGTTGGTGTTCCAGTTCGGCTTTTTCACCTTCCTGATGTTGATCGGCAACTTCTACGGTACCGAGGCTTTCGCTGCCTACAACGTGGGAGTCAACATGCTGAATATCGCCATGGTGGTGGGTTTTGGTTTTTCCATCGCCGGTGCCACTTTGGTGGGGCAGAATCTGGGTGCCGGCGATCAGGAGGCGGCGACCCGCAGTGGCTGGCGTGCCTGTAGCCTGGCGGTACTGTCCATGGCGGTGTTGGCATTGCTGACGGTGGTGTTTGCTGAGCCCTTCGCCCGTTTCTTCCTGGGTGATGAGCATGTCACGGTGCAGCGCACTGTTGAGTTCACCTACATCCTGGCGGCCATGCTGCCGCTGCTGGGGGTGGAGATGGCCATTGGTGGTTCCCTGCGCGGCGCCGGTGATACCCGATTTCCGCTGCTCAGCACCTTTGTGGGTTTGATTGGTATGCGCTGCGGTTTGGCAGCGCTGTTCACTTTCATGGGGCTGCCAGTGATTTGGGTTTATGGCGCCCTGATTGGTGACTATATAGCCAAAGGCAGCATGCTGCTGTGGCGATTTCATTCCGGCCGCTGGAAAAATTTGTTCAGCAATGAGTCGCTGAATCTGCCGCCTGGCTAGCGTCTCAAGCCTTGATCTGCGCGCTGCGTACGCTGGTGGAAGACAGATCGAGCCGGAAGTCATCAGCGGTAACGCCCGTGCAAAGGGCGCGCAAGTCAGGTGGCAGTGTTAAATCCGCCAGGGTGCAAAAACGACCCTCCAGGAGACGGCCGAACACTAAAAAACGGCATCCCTGTGCGGCGATTTCGGCAATGGCCCGGCTGCGTTGGGCGCTGTCCTGCTGGTAGTACTTTGGATCGCCAATGCGGTTGATGGTATCCGCGCCCACCAGGAACAAACGCTGGGGAAACGCGCGGGCCTTGGCGACAAAGCTGGGCAGGTTGCTGAGCAGCACTTGGGCACCAGCGGGGAACTGTGCCAGCCGATCCCGCAGCGCCAGGTAATTCAACCTGGGTTTATCCAGGTTTTGCAGGCAGATCTCGTACGCCACTGGCGCGCCTGCATGGCGCGCGCCCAACTCGGCCATGGCCAGGTGCGCCTGATGCAAGGGGTTGAAAGCGCCGGGAAACAGCACGGCGGGCGGCTGCCCGCCACCACAGAGCAAGTAGTCAACCTCACCCAGCATTAGACGCTGCCAATCTGCCGGCGCCTGGATCTGATCCGTGCTTTGCACATCGTTTGCTGTCAGTGTCACTGGCAAGGTTGGCAGCTGTAGTGCCTGTTGCAATCCGTGCAAGGCCCAGTCTGCCACCAGCCGTTCCTCCTGGCGTCGGCTGCGTTGACCCTTGGCCAGTCGCAGTTGCCACAGCCAGGTACCATTCAGCGATTGCACGGCGAGATAGGCGCGATGGGCGCCGGTCTTGGGCGTCTTGCTGCGTAGCGCGGCGGTAAGACCCAGCCCGAACAGCGCGCTGGCCGGCTGCTGGCTCAGGTTGCGCGCCTGGGCGAACGCCGTACTGGCCAGATCCAGCGCCGTGTTGGCGGCGCAGGCTCGATCCGGCGCTTGGCCCAGCAGCTGCGCCAGTCGCGAACTGGCATAGGGCACTTCAGCATTGAGCAAGCTGTTGGAGGCGCCGGCCACCTGCAACAGATCCGAGAGCAGCAGGCTGCCGCCGCCGGTAATCAAAAGCACACCCTGGTAAGGGCTTTGGTGCAGTTGTTGAATCAGCCGTGCCCGCACAGCCTAGCTCTGCAGAAATTTCTGCACATGGGACAGAAAGCCATCCAACTGATCGTGATGGACCCAGTGCCCGGCATTGGCCACCCGCACCACCCGGGCATCCTGAAAGCGCTCCAGGCGGCCATCTTCCGCGGGATCACCGGCCCAGGAGTCCGCGCCTACCATCAGCAGCGTGGGGCAGCGGATTTGTCGATGCAGGTTTTCGGTGTCTTCCGCCGGCAGATAGATGGGCGACATGGCACGCCCATAGTTATCGAATTTCCAGCTGAAGGTGCCGTCCTCATTGCGGTTACTGCCATGAATGGTGAGGTGCCGGGCCTGGGCTTCGGTCAAATGCGGGTTTTCCTCCTGCATCCGCGCCAGCGCTGCCTCCAGGCTGGGATAACGGCGTGGCGTGCGCCCGGCCGCGCGCCGCAGATGGTCTATCCAGTTACGCAGGCGCTCCTGCACCTGGGTCTGATTGCGCACGGCCAGCAATTGCGGTGGTGGGCCCATGCCTTCGATGGAAACCAGCTTGGTGACCAGTTCCGGAAAGATTCCGGCGTATAGCAGCGCGATGGAGCCGCCCATGGAGTGCGCGACTATGTTCACCGGCGTGAGCTTGGTTTGGTGCAGTAGCTGGGCGATGTCGTAGACGTAATCCAGGATGTCGTAGGTGCCACCCTTGACCCACTCCGAATCCCCATGGCCGCGCAAATCCGGCGCGATGATGTGATACTGATTGCGCAAGGCACGGGCCACCCAGTCCCAGTTGCGGCAGTGATCACGACCACCGTGGATCAGCAGCAAGGGCGGCGCACCGGCGTTACCCCAGTCCACATAATGCAGCTTCAAACGTTGGGAGTAGTAACTGTGGGAAGTGGGGCCATTCATGCGTGGCGGTATCCTGGTCAAGGTTGCTGCGCGCCAGTATAGCCCGGAGGCTGTTTGATGGTTTGGTTGAAAATGCTGCATGTCAGCCTGGCGTACCTGACGGTGACGGGATTCCTGCTGCGCGTGCTGCTGTTGTCTGCAGGTAGCCCGCTGCTGCAACGACCTTGGCTGAAGGTGGCACCGCACCTGATTGATACCCTGCTGCTGGTTGCCGGGATCAGCCTGGCGTTCCTCTATCGCATGGCGCCCTGGGTACATACCTGGCTGGGCATGAAGATTCTGGTACTGCTGCTTTATATAGGCTTTGGTGTGCTGGCCATGCGTGCGTCCAGCCCTGGCGGGCGCCTGCTGGGCTTGCTGGGGGCGCTGCTGGCGGTGGGCTATATCTTCGGGCTGGCCTACACCAAACAGCTGCACCTGGGCTTGGCAAACTAATACTTTCCTATTTGGAAAGTATTAGTTATCAAACATTCCATTTTATTTCACTCCTGCCGCTGGTATGTTGCGCCACCCCAGCACTGGTACTGCCAGTACTGACCGACAGCCCCCTAAACAGATGCAAGGTGAGGAACCATGTCAGCCTATCTTCAAGAGATCGAGAAAGTGCGCCAGATCCTGTCCGACAAAAAGGAATGGGGCGCCATTAACCCTGAATATGCAGTGCGCATGCGCCTGCAGAACAGATTCCGCACCGGCCTGGACATTGCCCGCTATACCGCCGACATCATGCGTCGTGACATGGCCGCCTATGACAAGGATTCCAGCAAGTACACCCAGTCGCTGGGTGCTTGGCACGGTTTCATCGCCCAGCAAACCATGATGGCGGTGAAGAAGCACCATGGCACCACCGACAGACGCTACATCTACCTGTCCGGCTGGATGGTGGCGGCCCTGCGCAGCCAGTTCGGCCCACTGCCCGATCAGAGCATGCACGAGAAGACCTCGGTGCCGGCGCTGATCGAAGAAATCTACACCTTCCTCAAGCAGGCCGATGCCCGTGAGCTGCGCCATATCTTTGTGGAGCTGGACGAAGCTCGCAAAAAAGGCGGCAATGTGGATGCCATCCTGGCCAAGATCGACAACTACGAAACCCATGTGGTGCCCATCATTGCCGATATCGACGCTGGTTTCGGTAACGAGGAAGCCACCTATCTGTTGGCCAAGAAGATGATTGAAGCCGGCGCCTGCGCCATTCAGATCGAAAACCAGGTATCTGATGCCAAGCAGTGCGGCCACCAGGCCGGCAAAGTGACCGTGCCCCACGAAGACTTCGTTTCCAAGATCAACGCAGTGCGCTATGCGTTCCTGGAACTGGGCGTGGATAACGGTATTATCGTTGCCCGTACCGACTCTCTGGGTGCTGACCTGACCCAGAAAATCCCGGTGTCCAAGACCCCTGGCGATCTGGGCAGCAAGTACTGCGACTTCCTCAAGGCCACGCCGGTGCACAACATCGACGAACTCAAGGATGGCGACATCACCATTCACCAGAATGGCGTGTTGTGCAAACCGGAGCGTCTGGATAATGGCCTGTATGCGTTCAAGGAAGACACCGGCTTCGACCGCGTGGTCCTCGACTGCATCACCAGCCTGGAGCACGGCGCCGATCTGCTCTGGATTGAAACCGAGAAGCCCCACGTGGGCCAGATCGCGGCCATGGTGAACGCTATCCGCAAGGTGCGGCCGGAAGCCAAGCTGGTTTACAACAACTCACCGTCCTTCAACTGGACGCTGAAGTTCCGTGAGCAGATCTATCAGGAGTGGAAAGCGGCTGGCAAAGATGTTTCCGCATATCCGGATCCGAAGGATGCCAAGGCCATGATGGACGTGAGCCTGGATGGTACCGAGCTGGCACAAGCGGCTGATGCTGCAATCCAGACCTTCCAGCGCGATGCCGCGCGTGAAGCCGGTATCTTCCATCACCTGATCACGTTACCCACCTATCACACGGCAGCGCTGAGCACCGATGTGCTGTCCGAAGGCTACTTCGGCGACAAGGGCATGCTGGCTTATGTGTTGGGTGTGCAGCGGCAGGAAATTCGCCGCAACCTGGCGGTGGTAAAACACCAGGATATGGCCGGCTCCAACATCGGCGACGATCACAAGGAGTACTTCCTGGGTGAGAAGGCGCTGCTGGCCGGTGGTGCTGCCAACACCATGAACCAGTTCTAAGCAGACGCAGGCTGGAGATAGGCGCGCTGCGGCGCGCTGGCAGAAAAGGGTGGCTACGGCCACCCTTTTTTTATGCTTCCAATTTGCCAGGGGTGGCCGTTAAATGCCCGGATCAGGTTTCAGGATGCCGCCCATGGCAAGCAAATCGGAAGCCCCCAGTAAGTCTCAGTCACGCACGCGCACGCAAGCGCCTCGCGGTACCAAGGCGCCGCGCGACCGCACCACCAAGACGGCATCGAACGTCGTGGCAGATCCTTGGGATCAGCGGCAGTCGATTCAGAATGCCTTTATCCATGCTGACCCCATTGAGTCGCTACCGCGCCCGGCGCAACTGGCGGTGGCCGGCCGCATGCTGTTGCGGGTGGCACCGGCGTTGCAGTTGGATGAAGACCATTACCTGCCCGAAGAGTGTCCAGCGCCTTTGGCATTGCTCTATAGCGCCGTACTCGCGGTAGCGCTGCAGGGGCTGGATGAAAACGCCTGGCCGGCATCGTTGCGTCGGCTCCTGGGTCGTGCATTGCGTAGCCTGAATCTGAACACCGATACGCATCCGCAGATAGCAGCGGATCGTGTGCGTGGCGCCTTGCAGGATGTATTGGAGCGGCGCGTCATGGACGCCGTGGATCTACTGGCTAACGGCAGCAGTGAAATGATCGAATGCCTGTGGGAAGACCTGCGGGTATTGCAGCAAGCCGGTGGGCGCGTGGCAGGAGACTTCTATGCCCGACCCTTGTGGGCCCCACTTGGCAACATGCCTGAGGGTTGGTCGCAGGTGCTGAGCGACTGGGCCACCCAGTATGAACGGCATCGTCAACAGGCATTGGTACGGCATTATCAGCAGCTGTGGCAGGGTGGTGGTATGGACACCCGCAGCGCCACCGGTTGGGCCTATGCACACATTCGGGCTTATGCGACGGCGTTTGGCTTTCCTTTGAATACTCAGCTGCGAACCTTGCTGGCTGACTATGGGCCGGAGCAACAACTTGATGTTGATAGCGCCGCCAGGATAGGGTCGCAGGATTTGGATGCCAACGTAGCGGCGGACGGTGGGGGAAAAAATCAACCCGCTGAGCTAATGGGCCGTGTTACCGGCCTGGGTGATGAAGTTGCCGAGGTGGATCTGCTCGACCGCGCGCCGCTGGTGGAAGCGCTGGCCGCCATGCTCGCCGATCCGGCTCAGCACACACCTTTTACCCTGGCGCTGCTGGGTGATTGGGGTGCCGGCAAGAGCAGCCTCATGCACTTGCTGCGCAAGCGCTTGTTGCAGCGTGCTGATCAGGCGCGCTTTCGCTTCGCCACTTTCAACGCCTGGGCTTATGAGCACACCGACAACATGGCAGCAGGTCTGGCACAGGAAGTGCTGAAGGGCCTGGTAGCGGAGCTGGGGCTGTGGGCGCGTCTGCGTCTGCGGTTTGCTTTTGCCTGGCACGAGTATGGTGGCCAGTTTCTCATGGCGCTGCTGGGGCTGGGCTTTTTGCTGGGTACCAGTGCGCTGCTGGGCGTCACGGCAGTGACCACCGAGGAGGCGCGGCTGCTGGCCGGTGCCGGTTCTGTAGGCGCCTTTGGACTGCTGCTCTACATCTGGCTGAGATTCAAAGACATCTATCAGCACCCCCTGGCCAGTGAGCTCAACAGCTACCTGCGCCTGCCCCAGTACCTGGAGCATCTGGGCCTGGTGCCGGTGCTGCAGCGACATATTCGCACCCTCTGTGCCCTGAGCTTGGGGCGGCGTTCGGCGCGAGTCGGCAGCCGTCGGCGGCGCTTGCTGGTGCGGCTGACGGCCTGGCGGCCGGGGTCATACCCGGTGCGGGTGCGCTATCGGCATTGGCTGCGCCAGCGTCGGCAACCGGGGCGGGGTTGGCCCCGGCGCTTGATTCTGTTCGTGGATGATCTGGACCGCTGTCAGCCGGACTGTATTGCCCGTTGCTTTGATGCCATCCGTCTGGTAATGGATGTGGCCCATGTGGTGGTGGTCATCGGTGTGGATCCGCGCGTGGCCTTCCTGGCGGTAGAAAAACAGTATGAGAGTTTGGTGGATCCTGTTAGCGGCCGCGACAAGGCAGCGGTGGCGCGGGACTACATGGGCAAGATTATTCAGCTGCCCGTCACCCTGGATCATCCGTTGCCAATTACTTTGGGTGGCTTTGTGCGCGGCAAGCTGTTTGCCACTGCCGTGCCTGCGCCAGCGGAGGAGTCAGGGGAGGAGTCACAAGCACAGACGCCCCCCCGTACCACCGGTGAGCCTGCTGCGCAAACCAAACCGCAACAGCGACGCCAGCAGGCATCGGCGGTTGCAGACGCTGATGCTGATGCTGATGCTGGTGCCGAAGTCGATGGTGCAGCGCACGCGGATCCTGCAATGGATAACCAAGCGTTCACCCTGCCCCCATCAGCAGACAGCGCGCCACCGCCAGGCGCCACCAGTAATGATCTGTTGACACGAGCCATGCGCGATACGGCAGCCGAATCCGATCATTTCATCCAGCTTCTGACCGGCTTCGGCCTTGCCAACCCGCGCCAGCTGACACGCTTGCACAACAGCTACCGGTTATTGAAATTACTGCGGGCGTTGCACCAGGTGCAGGCCAGTAACGAGCAGTTATTGGCCATGCTGTTCTGGCTGGAGCACCTCAATAGCGCAAAGCCGCAGCAGCGTGCCGCCCTGGAAGCGCAGCTACTGGGGCGAACGGCGCCCTCCGGTCCTCCCAATGCTCTCAGCCAGCAGATCAGTGCCCTGCGCCAGCAGTTTGTCTTGCAGGATGGTGACACCAGCGTCTATAACGAGCTCAATCTATTTGTGCGCCGTCTGGTACTGCCCCATAGCAGTGCCGACAGCTTTGTTGCAGAGCAGGGTTAAGCGGAGTCTTTATGGCGAATGACATCAAACTGATCGCTGGCACCTCGCACCCGGCGCTGGCGCAGGAAATCAGCGATGAGCTGGGCGTGCCCCTGTGCGCCACCCGCATTCTGCGCTTTGGGAATGAAAACATCCTGTTCCAGTGCCTGGAAAATGTGCGTGAGGCGGATGTGTTCGTCATCCAAACCTCCTGCCCACCGGTCTCCGACGGCATCATGGAGCTGCTCATCATCATCGATGCCCTCAAGCATGCCTCGGCCCGGCGCATCACAGCCGTGCTACCCTATCTGCCCTACGCCCGCAGCGATAAGAAGGACAAACCGCGGATTTCCATTACCGCACGCCTGATGGCGGACCTGCTGGAGACCGCCGGTGCGCACCGGGTGCTCACCATGAACCTGCATTCACCCCAGGTACAGGGGTTCTTCCGGATTCCGGTGGATCAGCTCAATGCCACACCCTTGGTGTGCAACTACCTGCGCGAAACCACCAACCTCGAAGACAGCGTGCTGGTGGCCAGTGATGTGGGTGAAGCCAAGGACCTGGCGGAGTACGCCAACCGCCTGGGCCTGCCCATGGCCATTGTCGATAAGCGCCGTGATGACGACAGCGAGAATCCGCGTGCGGTGGGCCTGATCGGCGACGTGCGCGACCGCAATGCCCTGATCATCGACGATGAAGTGGCCAGTGGTGGTACGCTGGTGGAGGCGGCCCGGTTCTTGCAGAGTCAAGGTGCACGCCGTGTCGAGGCGGCCGCCGTACATCCGGTGCTTTCCGGCAATGCCCTGGCGCGGCTGGCGGCTTCGCCGGTGGAGCGCCTGGTGGTTACCAACAGCATTCCGGTGCCGGCCGCCGGTAACAGTCAACTTCAGGTGGTGTCTGTGG
>JBJHDG010000081.1:0-9478 GCA_050486425.1 Pseudomonadales bacterium
CCAGCCAGCTGCCGCTGACCTCCAGATTCCGCCGGGCCCAGGCCCAACTTACGCTGCAGGCCAACCAGCAAACACGTGCCGCCTGGGCCAAGGCCAGATACCAGCGCCATGAGGTGCGGCAGGCTGCGCGTGCCGCTCGGGCGGCCCAGCGGCGCGAACAGCGCCTGCAACGCCTGCAGCAACAGCCCCCGGACTGGCTGGCATGAACCTGCACCAGACACTAGACAGAACTGCGCCCCTGCGCACGCAACAGATCATGCTGCTGGTGCTGCTGGCCCTGGTGCCGGGCCTGCTGCTGCAAGTGCACTTTTTCGGCGCTGGCTATGTGGGCAATCTGCTGCTGGCTGCCGCTGCGGCCCTGGCCACGGAAGCCCTGGTGGCCTGGCTGCGCCGCCTGCCGCTGGTGGCCAGCCTCAGTGATGGCAGCGCCCTGGTCACCGCCAGCTTGATCTGCCTGGCCATGCCGCCCACCGTACCTGGGTGGATCCTGATGCTGGCCGTGAGCCTGGGGCTCATACTGGGCAAGGCCGTTTTCGGTGGCCTGGGGGCAAATCCCTTCAATCCCGCCATGGTGGGCTATGCCATGGCCCTGGTGTCCTATCCCGAAGCCCTGGCACACTGGCCTGGCAGCAGCCTGGATGGTCTCAGCGGCGCCACCGCCCTGGAGCTGGTGGCGCACCGCCAGGGCCAGACCCTGGCCGAACTTTGGGCGACCCAGCCTGCCCTGGGACACTGGGGTGGCGCTGGCTGGGAGTGGATCAACCTGGGTTATCTGGCCGGCGGCCTGGCTCTGGTCTGGCGCGGCCTGGTGGACTGGCGGATTCCGCTGGCACTGTTGCTGAGCCTGGGTCTGGCCAGTGCCCTGTGCTATGACAGCGGCAGCTCCGCCAGCCTGGGCTCGCCACTATTCCACTGGCTCAGTGGCGGCACCCTGCTGGCGGCTTTTTTCGTGGCCACGGATCCCACTTCCTGCCCCCGCAGCAGCAGAGCGCGGTGGTTGTATGGCGCCCTGATTGGCGGCCTGATCTTTCTGATCCGCAGTTTCGGTGCCTATCCCGACGGCATCGCCTTTGCCGTACTGCTGGGCAATGCCTGCGCACCGCTGCTGGATCAACTGTTGCCACGGCGGGAAGCAGCTAATTCGGTAGCAGCGCCATGACAGCAGCAAGCCAGCCAACCGACAAGCTGCGCCTGCTGCTACGCGCCAGCCTGCCGCTGACCCTGCTGGCGCTGGTGCTGGCCCTGTTGCTGGCCAGCCTGGCGCAGCTCACCGCGCCGAGAATTAGCGCCAATGTGCAGCACCATGCCCAGCGCCAGCTGGCGGAACTGCTGCAAGTGCCAGTGGCGCAGCTGGCTGCCCAGCCGGTGCCCACCAGCTATCCACTGCGAGTTTGCGTGGGTGCCGAGCAGCGTCTGGTTAGCCAGCACAGGGCCAAGGGTTATGCCGGCGACATCCAGTATCTGCTGGCCAGCAGCAATGGCCGCATCCTGGGTATCGCGATCCTGCAGCATCAGGAAACACCCGGGCTGGGAGATCGCATCGAGCCGGCAAAATCGAACTGGTTGCAGCAGTTTTTGGCGCTCCCAGCACCGACAACAGCGGATGACTGGCGCTTACGCCGGGACGCTGGCCCAGTGGATGGTATCAGCGGCGCCACCATCACCGCCCGCGCCCTGACAGCATCCATTGCGGGAGCGCTGCTGGCTGTGCCCGCGACAACGCACGACTGTGATCTGCAACTGCCGGCGCTGCCACCATGAGCCATGCGGATAGCAGCACGGCCAATCCGCTCACCGATGCCCTCTGGCGCCGCAATATCGTTTGGGCGCAACTGCTGGGGCTCTGTCCGCTACTGGCGGTGAGTGCCACCAGCGTGAACGCAGTGGGATTGGCGCTGGCCAGTCTGTTTGTGCTCAGTGGCGCCAACTGCTGTATCGCCGTGCTCGCCCGCACCATTCCTGCCCATGTGCGCTTGCCGGCATTTATGCTCATCATTGCCAGCTTTACCACAGCCGCCATGTTGCTGATGCAGGCCTTCGCCTTCGAGCTGTATCTGCGTATTGCCCTGTTCGTGCAGATCATCGTGACCAACTGCGTGATCCTGGCCCGGGCCGAGCAGTTCGCCAGCCGGCAACCACCGCTGCGGGCGTTGCTGGATGGCATTGCCACCGGCAGCGGCTTTGCCCTGGCGTTGGTGAGTCTGGGCATGGTGCGGGAAGTGTTGGGTCAGGGCACCCTGTTTGCCGGCATGGAATTGTTGTTTGGGCCAGCGGCTGCGCACTGGCAAATTGACTTTGCCAGCCAACCCCCATTGCTGCTGGCGGCCTTGCCACCGGGTGCCTTTATTGCGGCTGGGCTGCTGATCGCATTGCGCAATGCCCTGGCTGGCACTGATGCACTGGACATCAGCAGTAGCAACACCCACAGCCCCACGCACACTACTGACCAGGAAAACTCTTGAATAAAAACAAACGCACCGAAATTTTTCAGCGCCTGCGCGCTGCCAATCCCAAGCCCACCACAGAGCTTGAATATGCAACACCGTTCCAACTACTGATCGCGGTGATTCTGTCAGCCCAGGCCACGGATGTGAGCGTCAACCTGGCCACGCGCACCCTGTTCGCGGTGGCACCGGATCCCGCCCGCATGTTGGCGTTGGGCGTGGCCGGCGTCAGCCGCCATATTCGTCACATCGGCCTGTTCAACACCAAAGCCCGCAATGTCATTGCCACCTGTGAGTTGTTGCTGAATCAGCATCAAGGTCAGGTGCCGGACGACCGGACAGCACTGGAAGCCTTGCCGGGCGTCGGTCGCAAAACCGCCAACGTGGTGCTCAACACTGCCTTTGGCCATCCCACCATCGCAGTTGATACCCACATCTTCCGGGTTGCAAACCGCACCGGGCTGGCACCGGGCAAGGATGTGCGGGAGGTGGAAATGCGCCTGCTGCGCCTGACACCGGCGGAATTTCTGCAGGATGCGCACCACTGGCTGATTCTGCACGGACGCTACCTGTGCACGGCGCGCAAACCCAAATGTGAGCAGTGCCTGATCGCAGATCTGTGCGAGTTCAAAGGTAAACCCACCGCGCTGGCTACAGATCCACCAACTCCACGTCGGCGGCAGCAATAGCCTGGCCGAGAAAATGGCGCCCGACCCGGGCAAATCTGGCCTGGCCATCGGTGGCCAGCAACCCCAAAGCACCCAGCTGCTGGCGCGGTGCCGACACTTGGTTGACGTGCAAGCCACAGGCCCCGGCAGTGAGCGCGGCCTTGACCTGGGCAGCAGTGGTATCGGCAGAATCCACCAGCTGCACTTGGTTGCCGGCAGCCTGCGCCAGCAAGGTTTTCAAAATCGGAAAGTGGGTGCAGCCCAACAGCAGAGTATCCACCGTCCACCCTGGACCGGCTGCGTGCAACCAGGGCCCCAGGTAAGCAGCTACCACAGCCTGGGGCACCTCGCCTTCAACCCAACCTTCCTCGGCCAAGGTCACCAGTAGCGGGCAAGGTCGGGCCATCACCCGGGCATCTGGACGCCGGGCCAGGATAGCCCGCTGATAGGCGCCGCCACGCACAGTGCTTTCGGTGGCCAGTACACCGATACGGCCACCCGGACTGATGGCGCAAGCCGCCTCCGCGCCCGGCGCCACCACACCGAACACCGGCACAGGTGCATAAGCGGCACGCAACGCGTCCAACGCCACCGCAGAGGCCGTGTTGCAGGCAATGACCAACGCTTTCACACCCCGCTCCACCAAGAAGCGCGCTGCCTGTACGGCATAGCGCTCCACCGTGCGTGGGCTCTTGGTGCCGTAAGGCAGCCGGGCGGTATCGCCCAAATAAAGAAAGTTTTCATTAGGCAGCTGCTGACGCAGGGCCCTGAGTACGGTCAGCCCACCCACACCAGAATCAAAGACGCCAATAGGCGCGGCAGCGGCGGTGATCAACGCTAGGAGATCAGGTTGCGCAACCAGGCACCGGCCTTACCCAATCTGGATTTGGGTGGTGCCTCTGGCTGGATCTGGCTGCTGGCGTTGCGAAAGGACTCCGGGCGTTGCCCGGACTGCAATTTTCTGGCATCCGCCGCCAAGCCATGACGGGAATGCTGAGCCGCAAGCTGGTTCTGCTTCTCCCGCAGATCACGAATCTGCTTTTCGATCAGCATGTCCTCGCGCTTCTTCTCGCGCATGGCCTGGGCAATATTCACACCACAGCGGGAACAGAATTCGGCTTCCAGCTGCAAAAAGCCGCAACGCGGACATTCGAAGTGGGCGGCGGTAATGTCCTTCAGGGTGGCATCATGACGTTTGTTGTCGTCCTTGATGCGTTCGGCCAGGGTGAGGTTGTCTTTGACCACCGGCGTGCGATCTTTTACCCGGGCAATGACACCCAGGTGGCGCAACTCGGTTTGGAGCGCGAAGGCTTCATCCTGATTCAAATCGCTGCGTAACACTACGGTACGGCCGCTGAACAGCTGCGCCGCCTTGCGCTCATCCACGCCCAAGTGCTGCGCCAACGCAGCCTTGGCCCGCGCCTCGTTGGCACCAGGTGCAATTTCACCACTGAACAGAACCTGAAAATGTCCCATCGCCAGCTCCTGATCGTCCCTGAGTCAGATCTCAGTCGGACAGTTTGCGTCCCTTCAATGCACCCAACCGCAGGCGCAGCGCGTTGAGCTTGATAAAGCCACCGGCGTCCGCCTGATGATAGGCGCCGCCATCGTCTTCGAACGTGACTACCTTCGCATCATAAAGACTATCCTGCGCAGACTCACGTCCGGCCACGGATACCAAGCCTTTATAGAGTTTGAGTCGGACCCGGCCATTGACGGGTACCTGGGAAGCATCAATCAGCGCCTGCATGACTTTACGTTCAGGCGACCACCAGTAGCCGTTGTAGATCAGTTTGGCATACCTGGGCATCAGTTCATCTTTCAGGTGCGTAACCTCCCGATCCAGGGTGATGGATTCCATCGCTCGATGGGCTTTCAGCAGGATGGTGCCGCCTGGTGTTTCATAGCAGCCGCGGGACTTCATGCCCACGTAACGGTTCTCCACGATGTCCGCCCGACCGATACCATGTTCACCGCCGATCTGGTTAAGTTTGGTGAGCAACGTGGCTGGCGTCATGGCTTCGCCATTCAATGCCACCGGGTCACCATGCTGGTAGGTGAGCTCGACATAAGCTGGCGTATCCGGCGCCTGTTCTGGTGCTTGGGTCCAACGCCACATGGCGGGATCTGCCTCCACCCAGGGATCTTCCAGTTGATCGCCTTCGTAGGAAATGTGCAGCAGATTGGCGTCCATGGAATAGGGCGATTTCTGGCCACGCTTGTAGTCCACCGGAATCTGGTGTTTTTCACAGAAGTCCATCAGCGCTTCCCGGGAATTCAGATCCCATTCGCGCCAGGGTGCGATCACCTTGATGGCAGGATTCAGGGCGTAGGCGCCCAGCTCGAAACGCACCTGATCATTGCCCTTGCCGGTAGCGCCGTGAGAGATGGCACCGGCACCGGTCTCCTGGGCGATCTCCACCAGGCGTTTGGCAATCAGCGGGCGGGCAATACTGGTACCCAACAGGTACTCGCCTTCATAGAGCGTATTGGCGCGGAACATGGGAAACACGAAGTCACGCACGAACTCTTCGCGCAGATCTTCGATATAGATTTCCTTCACGCCCATGCGCTGGGCTTTCTCCCGGGCCGGCTCCACTTCTTCGCCCTGGCCAATATCGGCGGTGAAGGTCACCACCTCAGCCTGACAGGTTTCCTGCAACCATCTGCAGATCACCGAGGTGTCCAGCCCCCCGGAATAGGCCAATACGATCTTCTGTGACACAGCCAAACCCCCTGCGAAAACAGCCTGCGGAAAAAGGGCGCTAGTGTAACTGGTCGCTGGCCCCACACCAATGCGGCACAGCAAAACCTGACTGACTGTGGGGGATCAGCGACCGGCCAGCCGGGGTGCTGCTGCAGACAGGGGTTCACGGGTGAAGATACGCACCTGGGTACGGCGATTGAGTTGCCGGCCCTGGGCATCGGCATTACTGGCCACGGGCTGGCGGGCGGCATGGTAGTGAATCTGCAGGTACTGCACTGGCACCCCTTCCCGTTGCAAATAGGCGGCAACGATTTCGGCACGTTGACGCGACAGGCGCTGGTTATAGCTGTCGCTGCCGGTGTCATCGGTGTGACCATCGATGCGCACCTGACGTAGCCAGCCTACTGTAGCTGCCGCCGCCAGCTCGGCCTGGATGAGGGCCGCCATTTCATCCAGCCGCAAGCGACTTTCCGGAATCAGCTCGGTACTGTCGTGGGCAAACCAGACCTGGGTCTGGGCCAGGTCCGCCAGCCGCCCCAGCCGCTGGGTCCGGGCCTGGGCCTGCTGGCCCTGGGCCAGCTCCGTGGCACAGTTGCCCAGACGGGCGTAACCGGCACGAAAATGCAGGGGCGAAACCTGCACCTGCATCTCGGTGGGTGCCCAGCTGTGCTGCTCCTGGACAAAGCGCAGCAGGTAACCCTCGCGCAGCTGGAGCAACAATTGCACGGCAAGCGCACCCTGCAGCCGGATGTCACCAGCCTCAGGTTCCGCCACGGCCGCCAGGGCCAGCTGCTGGGGGTAGGCGGGATGCCAATCCGGCGCCAGCGCCGCTACCAATACTGGCGCCGCCACAAACTGGGGGCGTACGGCAACCAACTCGAAGCTGGGCAGGCTATCCAGTTCGCGCACAAAGCGCGCCTCACCGTAGCCGGGCACCCGCTGCGCGAGCACGCAGCGCTGACCCTGCACACTGAATTCCCACAGGGCGCTCAACGCATCCTGGCCAAAGGCTACCGGCAAGCTGGCCACCCCAGGCAGCGGCCGACCGTCCTCAGCCAGCCCCTGGGCCAGGTGTGGCGTCTGCACCTGACTGAAACTGCCGCAGCCCACCAGCAAGCTGCACCAAAGGGCTCCCAGCAACCCAACTTTCATAACGCGTCCCTGCTGCTCCATAGCCAGGGTATCGGCGGCAACCCGGACAGCTTGAGTAAAAGGCTGGCCTATCGAGAGGAGTGCGAAGTGCTGTGGTAAGGTAGCGCGCTGAACTGTTGGAGATGATGGGTGCAGTCAAACTCCCCCATGGCAGCCCGCTTCCGGGGCTACCTGCCGGTGGTCATAGATCTGGAGACCGGCGGCTTTAACCCGAACGAACATGCAGTACTGGAGCTGGCGGCGGTGCTGCTGGACTACGACGGCGAATACATGAGCCCGGGACGTATCCTGCACTACCATGTGGAACCGGCAGCCGGCACCCAGATTGATCCGGCCGCCATCAAGTTCAATGGCATCGATCCCTATCATCCACTGCGGGGTGCCCAACCGGAGCGGGACGTTCTAAGCGCGCTGTTTCGCGAAATCCGCCACAGTGTGAGCCGGGAAAACTGCAGCCGGGCGGTGGTGGTGGCGCACAATGCGGCCTTTGATCACCAGTTCCTGATGGCGGCGGCCGCGCGCCAAAACCTCAAGCGCAACCCCTTTCATCCGTTTTCATCCATCGATACCGCCAGCCTGTCGGCGCTGGCGTTCGGCCACAATGTGCTGAGCCGGGCCTGTGCCCTGGCGGGTATCGAGTTCGACAGCCGCCAGGCACACACGGCCGTGTATGACGCAGAGCGCACGGCCACCCTGTTCTGTGAGGTGGTAAACCGCTGGCAGGCCTTCGGCGGTTGGCCTGCCGAGGGTTACCAGGACGTCAGCTTTCCGGCTGTGCCGCCGCCTTGATCATGGGTTGCAGTTCACCCGACTGATACATCTCGGTGACGATATCGCAGCCGCCCACCAACTCACCGTTAATGTACAGTTGTGGGAAGGTGGGCCAGTTGGCATAGGCGGGCAGTTGCGCTCTGATGTCGGGATGGCTGAGCACGTCCACATAGGCAAAAGGCTCGCCGCAGGCCATCAGACACTGCACGGTCTGGGCGGAAAAGCCGCACTGGGGCGCATCCGGGCTGCCCTTCATGTAGATGATGATCCGGTTGTCAGCAATCTGCTGTTTGATGGTATCCAGCGTATCCAAGGTTACTACCTCATCATGGTACAGCCGCCATGGCGGCCGGGTGGAGTTTACGGGTTGGCGCCATTGTACGCTGCCCCGGGACCGGGGCGCACTGTACACTGACCGCGCCAACCCTATCTTGTCGAAATTAAGGAATCCTGATGCAGGAATTCGATGTCCTCATCGACAGGCGCCACTCCGGCAGCAGCAAGTGGGACAAGTACCAGGGCCAGGACATCCTGCCGCTTTGGGTCGCCGACATGGACTTCCGCGCCCCGGACTTTATTCTCGATGCCATCAGACAACGCTTGGCGCATGGCGTGCTGGGCTATGGCTATACGCCACCTGTCCTGGTGGATGCGGCCCTGGCCTGGTTTGCGCGCAGATTCAACTGGGCCGTGCAACCGGACTGGCTGGTCTGGCTGCCCGGCGTGGTGCCCGGCCTGAACCTGGCGGCCCGGGCCAGCGGCCAGCCCGGCGACGGCCTGCTGCTGAACAGCCCCATCTATTACCCGTTTCTCAGCGTGGCCGGTAATGCTGGCCAACAGTCTCTGTGCGTGCCGCTTAACCCCGCGGGCTGGACCCTGGACCTGGCGGCCATGGCCGCAGCCGTGCGGGCTTTTCCTGGACGGGTAACCAGCTTCAGCTTCTGCAATCCCCAAAATCCCAGCGGACGCATCTATCGGCGGGAGGAGTTGCTGGCCCTGGGGGAATTCTGCCTGGCGCATGATCTGCTGATCTGCAGCGACGAAATCCATTGCGATCTGCTGCTGGACAGCCCGGCGCCACACATCCCCATTGCGAGTCTGTCGGCAGCCTTGGCGCAGCGCAGCATCAGTCTGTTTGCGCCCAACAAGACCTACAATATCCCTGGCGAAAGTTGCGCCCTGGCGGTGATTCCGGATCCGACACTACGCAGTCGCTTTATTGCGGCCAAGGCCGGGCTGGTGCCCTATCCCACGGTGCTGGCAATGGCTGCGGCCACCGCTGCCTACAGCGATCAGTCAGACTGGGTGGCACGCCTGAATCAATATCTGGCCGGCAACCGGGATCTGGTACAGCGAACCTTAAGCGCACTGCCTGGTGTACAGGTCAATCAGGTAGAAGCCACCTGTTTGGCCTGGGTCGATCTGCGCGCCTGGCAGTTGCCGGATCCGGTGACACACCTGGAACGCCATGGAATTGGTCTGTCCGATGGCGCCCAGTTTGGCGCACCCGGCTATGTGCGGCTGAACTTTGGCTGTCCGCGCAGCCGGTTACAACTGGCCCTGGACCGCTTCTGCCAGGCCGTACCGGGCTGACGTCCTGAGTTAAACTGCCCCAACGCCTGGACTAATATTCGGCCCTCATCGGGGCAGCAGTTGCTGCCTTTTCGCATTTTAGGGCCCGGATCATGAGTGCACCTGTGCAGCCTGCTGCCACCAACGACTCGGCATTAATGGAC
>JBJHDG010000082.1:0-9372 GCA_050486425.1 Pseudomonadales bacterium
GTAGCAACCTGTCCTTGCCTGCCTTGTGCTTGCGCAGCAGCTGGCCCAGCTCACCGGCGTCTTCCGTAGCCGCCAGCAACACCAACTCACTGGAAATATACTGGTCACCCCGCTGCTGGGCGGCACTGTCGGCCAAGTTAAGGATGCGGGCAAACTCGGGTGCCAATGCCACCTCGCCCGTCGGTCGCGACAGCTTGGGCAGCTTATCCAGTGCCGCCGCCAGATCCGCTTCCAATGCCGGCAGGTTCGCCCCGGCCTTGGTCAACAACTGACGACTACTGCCCTGCTTATCCTGCAGCAACACCCATAACAGGTGCAGGCCCTGCACATAGTTGTGGTCGCGTCCCAGGGCCAGGGATTGGGCGTCTGCCAGGGCGGCCTGCAGCCGACTGGTGAGTCTGTCCATACGCATGCCAGGTTTCTCCCATGCATTACCGATCCGATGCCCCTTTTATGCGGCTGTAAAACAGGATTTCAACCTGCCCCGGGGCGAACATCTTTATTCGGTATCAGTTCACAGCCCGGCACTGCGGCACTGGCAGGGAACGGTTACTGGCTCTAGATTGAAAAGACCATGAACGCCTCATCCCCGGATTCCAAATTCACCCTGATCCAGGGCAGCCCGCAACAGCCGAAAGCACCGGCCGCAAAATCGGCAGCGATAGCGACAGCGGTGCACCCGCCGCTGGAAGTGGAGCTGTTGCATCCGGCGCTGGGTCAGCTGCGCGCCAGCGCCCAGGAACTGCCGGAGCTGGGTTTGTTGGTGCAATGCCAGCCGCCGCATCTCCGTGCCGGCGCCAGGGTCAAGGTGCGCATCCTGCACTGCAATTTGGCAGAACATCTGCCCAGCCCCACCCTGGAGATGCAGGTGGACCACCTGGCGGGCGATGGCCTGGCATTGAAGTTCTGCAATCAGACAGCCCGTCACTTGTGGACCAGCTTGCAGCAACCCCGCACCGAGCTGGACCAGCAGCTGGACTACTTTCAGGTTTTTCAGGTCGCGGTGATCAGCAACAGTCTGGGCCGCGTCCTGCTGGTGCAGCAGCAAGGGCGCTGGCTGTTTCCAGGCACTTATCTGCAGGTGGGACAGGCTTGGCAGTCGACCCTGACCGACTATGTGGCCAGCACCTTGAATATCCCGGATCTTGAATTTCGCACCACCCTGTCCCTGGATACCGGCATGGCACCAATGGCAAAAGAAAATGCGGTGCTCAGCCTGTACCACCACTTCCTCACCAGCAGCAGCCGCTGTGAGCTGGACCCGGCGGCGAAGTACAAGCACGCCCGCTGGGTGGGTCGGCAGGCTGAAGCGGATGAATTGTCCTTTGCTCAACCCGCCCTGCGCAGCCTGACCCGGGAACTACTGCAACAGTTTGCCGCCAAGCCTGCCTGACCGCGCTTTGCACTAGTCCCTGACCCGCCAGTAACTGCGATCTCCATGCCGGCTCTGACTGATCGCGCCCGTGGCGCTGTCCCAGGTCAGGCGCCCACCCTCAGCCGTGTTGTACCAAACTGCACCAGCGGCCACGTAAGCCGCCAGTACCTCCTCGTGCGGGTGACCAAATCTGTTGTCCTTGCCGGCACTGATCAACACCAGTTGCGGTGCTGTACGTTGCAGCAAAGCGGCTGAGGATGAGCTGCGGCTGCCATGGTGTGGTGCCAGCAGCAAGTCGACCTTGCCCAGGTGAGGCTGACCCAACAGCCGGGCTTCCCCCCGCCGCTCGATATCTCCAGGTAGCAGAGCGCTGGCGCTTGCCCCTTGTATCAGCAGCACACAAGAGCCGTCATTGGCATCGCCCAGCAGGGCTGGCCCAGGATGTAACAACGAGAAACGTACGCCATGCCACTGCCAGTGCTGTCCCGCCAGACAGCGTCGCTGGGCTGGTAGCTGGCGGAAACCGCCACCGCCACGCCAAGTCCTGGGTGGCAACTGGTGCTCCAATGCAGGAAAGCCACCGGCGTGATCGTTGTGGTTATGGCTCAGCAACACTAAATCAGGTGTCCGCACCCCCAGCTGCCTGAGGCGGGGCACAACCACCGCGGCACCGGCATCAAAGCCATCGCCGTAGCGGGGGCCGGTGTCATACACAAGCACCTGCCTGTGGGTCTGCACCAGCACCGCCAATCCCTGACCCACATCCAACACTTCCACCCGAAATTCGCCTGGCGCCGGCGCCAGCGGTGGCTGCGGCAACAACGCCATGAGCAATAGCAGGCCGGGCAAACGCCAGCGCCAGGGCAACGGCACCATAACCCAACCAACGCCCAGTACGGCCAGCAGCAAGGTGCTCCCTGGCAGATGGGCGGTATGCCAATCTGCATCCAGTCCGGCACAGAACTCAAGCCAAACCAGCAGCCAATCCACGACCCCGTCCACCAGCAGCAATGGCCAGTAGGCAAGATCAGTGGACAGCTGCGCCAACGCACCTGCCAGCAGTACCAGCGGCACCAGCGCCATGCCCACCAGCGGCACCGCGATCAGGTTTGCCACTGGCGCCACCAGCGGCAACATTCCCACGCGCCATAGCAGCAGCGGCGCCATGGCAACGGCCAGCACTGCCTGGGTGCGCACCAGCTCTAGCGGCCATATCCAATGCGCCACCCGATACTGGTAATAGCCAAGCAAAATGGCCACAGCGCCAAACGACAGCCAGAAACCCTCCGTCAACGGCGCCAGGGGATCCAGCAGCAGTATCAACGCCGAGGCCACCAGCAACAGACGCAGAGGATGATGGTGCCGGGCCGCCAACAGCCAGAACAATCCCAGTACCGTCATCAGCCAGGCCCGCGCCACCGGCAAACTCCAACCCGCGCAGCCGGCATACAGGGTTGCCAGCAGCAGGCCGCCCCAACCGCCCCAATGGCGCGCTGGCCAGCGCAGCAGCAACGCAGGTATCAGCAGCACCAGCAGCCGGGTCAACAGAAAACCCAACCCTGCCACCAGTCCCAGATGCAATCCGGAAATCACCAGTAGATGTACGGTGCCCGTCTGTCGCAACAATTGCCAGTCGGCATCGGCAAGCAATGCACTGTCACCAGTGAACAGCGCCAATAGGAAGCCAACATGCTGAAGTTGCGGAAAGTCATCAACCAGACTGCGCTGGCGCTGGCGCCAATGGCCTGTATGCCAGGCCGGCGCCGTGGACAAACGCTCTGCCGCCCGCACTGAACCTGTGGCATCTATGCCCTTGGCCAATAACCAACGTTCGTAGTCGAAGGTCCCCGGATTATGCAAGCCGCGGGGTGACCGTAAGCGCACCAGCAGTCGCCAATGCTCACCGGCCAGCACCGGTGTCGGCACGTCCTGATACCAGGTCAGGCGCACCAGCCGCGGCGTGGGGACCTGGCAATACTCAGCGCCTTCCAGCTGCCGCACCCGCAATTCAAACCGCTGTTGGCGTTGCCCGGCTTTGGGGAGCGCCAGCACCTCGCCCTCCAACACCAGATCCACCCCCGCCAAACAGGGATCCAGCCGTTGCGCCAACCCCGATGTCAGCTGCCAGTAGCCAAAGCCCATCCCAAGCGTCATGCCAATCCAAAACAGTTGCCGTTGCCAAAGGGCGACCAGCAATAGCAGGCTGAGCAGTACGGGCAAGGTCAGGCCCCGCGCCGGCCCAAGCGGCGAAGCGACCAGCAACACCACACCCAGGCTCCACCCGGCAAGCAACAAAAACAAAGGCGGTAAAGATGGACATTGCATGATGCCAGCTGCGATGCGAATTTCTTTGCGGCTATAATCCTTTTATGCCACGTCATTTCTTCAAGAAGCACCTGCCCAGCAGCCTGACGCTACGTAAGTACCGCGCCCTGCAACCCCTGGGGAATCTGCTGCACAACGAACAAATCTGGCATTTGCACCGCCGCAGCGTGGCTGGCGCCGGCTTTATTGGCCTCTTTGTAGCCTGGCTACCCATCCCCATGCAGATGCTGGTTGCGGGTGCCGGTGCGGTAGTGTTTCGCTGTAACCTGCCACTGTCGGTGGCCTTGGTGTGGATCACCAACCCGCTCACCATGTCCGCGATGTTTTTTTCTGCATACAAATTGGGCGCCTGGCTGATGGATCGCCGGCTGATGGTCAGCAGCAGCGGTTTTACCCTGGAATGGATCACCAACGAGTTGCATCAAATCTGGCAACCACTGCTACTGGGGTCGGTGATCTTAGGGTTGGTCAGCGGCACGCTGGCTTTTATTGCCATTCGCCTGCTCTGGCGCCTGCATGTGGTGCAGGCCTGGCATGAACGCAAGGAGCGGCGCCGTGTCGCCAAGCTAATCGCAGAACAGGAGTTGAGCCTACGGCAGCAACGCAATGGTAACGCCGAGTAGTGCCGAACCACGCTCAAGCGGCGTGCAGACTGTCCGCGGGATTGAGTGCTGCTGCCCGGCGTGCCGGGTACAGGGAGGCGCCGACACAGAGCAGGAGCGCCATCCCGGCAATGGTCAACAAATCGCTGAACAGAATTTTCGACGGCACCCGGTCGAAGTAACTGCCTTCCAGCAGTCTGGCACCCAGCACCCATTCCAGCACAGCCAGGGTTTCGGTAACAAAACTTGCCAGCAACACGCCTAACAACAAACCAAAACCCAGCCCGGCAAAGGCCACCAGCATGCCTTGCAGCAATACCATGCGAAATATCAAGCCGCTGCTGGCACCCATGGTTCGCAGGATGGCAATGTCAGCACGCTTCTCATGCACTAGCATGGCCTGAGCGGAAATAATATTGAACGCCGCCACGGCAACGATCAGCGCCAGCAGAACAAACATCATGGATTTTTCCATTTGCACAGCACGGAATAAAGCACCGTACTGTTGGCGCCAGTCCAGTGCCCGCCAATCATTGGGTAGCAGTGATTGCAACTGGGCATGGGCTTGATCCAGCGCCATCGCATCCGCCAATACCACCCGGATACCACTGCTACCTGTGGTCTGCAGCTGCCGTCTGGCGACTTCTGCCAGATCAACCAGTACCAACCCATAGTCAGGTTCTGCACCCAGTTCAAAGGTGCCCACCAGCTGAAAACGTTCAAATCTGGGGCGCACCGTGCCCGCCACCGGTGTCGACAGTACCAGGGTGACATCATCGCCGAGATAAAGTCCCAAATGTCGTGCCAGGGGTGCGCCCATGATCAACCCGCCACTGCCGGTTAAATCCGCGAGCTGCCCCTGCCGCATTTGCTGCGCCAGCATGGGCAAATGCGCGGTCCCTTGCGCGTCTATGCCGTAAAGATTCAGCGCATGGACAGTACCATCCCGCATCACCATGCCTTCGGCACTGAAAAAGTGGAATGCCGCGCCCAGGGTTGCAAACTGTGTTGGCGCCAGGGCCTGCGCCGTTGCCAGGTCGGCATTTGCGGGCTGCAACACCAGATGCGGTATCACGCCCAGAATGCGGCTCTTCAGCTCGCGGTCAAAACCGTTCATGACGCTGATCACCAACACCAACACCGCCACGCCCAGACCCAAGCCGATCACAGACACCCAGGTTATAAAAGATGCAAACTGCCGGCGCTGCCCGCGCAGATAGCGCCAGCCAATCCAGAGTGAGGTACTGGCAATGGGCGGTCTAGGCATTTTCGGTGAGATTCTGCAGGCGCCCATCGCTCAGCACCAGTTGCCGATCCAGAGCAGCGGCAAGGGTTTCATCATGGGTCACCACCACAAAGGCCGTCCCCGTGCTTTGGCCCAGGGCCACCATCAACGCAAAAACAGACTCCGCACTGCGTCGGTCCAGATTACCGGTGGGTTCATCTGCCAGCACCACCGCTGGCCTGGTTACCAGCGCCCGGGCAATGGCAACCCGTTGCCGCTCGCCACCGGACAGTTGGCTGGGCTTATGGCTATGGCGCTCCGACAGCCCCACCGCCGCCAGCATCTCCGCTGCCTGTTGCATGGCCAGCGGTGGCGCGCTGCGTCCCAGCAGCAATGGCATGGCTACATTCTCCAGGGCGCTAAACTCGGGCAACAGATGATGCAACTGGTAGACAAAGCCCATGTGGCCATTGCGAAATTTTGCTCTGGCTGCGGTTGATTGTGCGCTGATACAAACGCCGTTGATCCAGACCTCGCCGGCATCCGCATCCGCCAGCCCGCCCATAATATGCAACAGGGTACTTTTACCGGAGCCGGAACGCCCCAGGATTGCCACCCGCTCCGCTGGCTGTACCACCAGATTCACGCCATCCAATACTTTGAGTTCTGCGTTGCCCTGGCGGTAGCTTTTGCGAACATCCTTGCACTCCAGCGCTGGGGGTCTACTCATAACGTAACACATCCGCAGGTTTTAACGCCGCCGCGCGCCAGGCTGGATACAGCGTACTGAGAAAACACAGCCCAAAGGCCACCAATGCCACCAACATCAAATCTGCCAGGCGTAGCTCAGCCGGTAGATAGGTAACGAAATACTGGCTCATCAAATTCAGGCCCAAGTGGGTTTCCAGCCACAGGTAACCGTCCTGAATGAACAGGCTGCCCAGCACACCCAGCAGCAATCCCAGGCCAACCCCCAACAAGCCCACCAGGCCGCCCAACATGACAAAGGCCAGCACAATGGTGCGGCCATCGGCACCCAGGGTCCGCAGGATGGCCACATCACCACGCCGCTGATTGACCACCATGATCAGGGAAGACACCAGATTGAATGCCGCCACACCCACCAGCAACGACAGCAGCAGGAACAACATGGCGCGCTGAAAGCCGATGGCCTGATACAGATTGCCGTGCTGACGCATCCAGGTACTGATGGAAAAGGATACCTGGGTATCCAGTCGCAACAGCTGACCGCTGATATCCCCTACCGCAAACAGATCAGCAGTACGCACCTGCAGACCATGCACAGCACCTGTCAAGCGGAACAATAAGGCCGCATCATCAATGTGCATATAAAGGGTGCGCTTATCCAGCTCGGATTTACTGTCCACCACACCGGCCAGGGTAACCTGTTTCTGCCGGGGTCTGATGCCGGCCAGGGTGACATTGGCATCAGGTAACACCAACGTGAATCGGCTGCCAGGCTGCAAGCCCAATTCCTCAGCCAAGGCCAGGCCCAGCAGCACATTGAAACTGCCCGGCTGCAATGCCGCCATGGCCTCAGTGCCGACATACCGAGTGAGATTGGAAGCTTGATCATGCAGCTGCGGATCAATGCCGGTTACGCTGACACCGGCGCTCTGATCCAGAGTCACCGCCAGCCCGGCACCCTGCACAAAGGGCGCCACGCCCAACACGCCAGGTACTGCACTTACCTGCTGCGCCAGCGGCTGCCAATCGCGCAAGGCAGGTCGACCATGCAGTGTCAGATGCGGCACTATGCCCAATACACGTTCGCGCAGTTCCCGTTCAAAGCCGTTCATGACGGATGTCACCAACAACAGCACGGCGACACTGAGCACCAGGCCGGTAACGGCAACCAGACTGATAAAGGATATGAAACTGCGGCGCGAGGTGGCGTAGCGCAGACCCAGATTGGCGGCAAGAGGACGAAACAAAAGTCAGCCGGGCCAGTAGCTATCAGGCATCAGATTTGGCACGGGCGGCGTCATAGGCCAGCGGCGCCGCTTCGCGCTCGACAGCAGCCTCTGCAGCAACGCGGGATTCACACTTGGCTGGGTTACCACCACAAAAATCGCACTCGGCATCCATGCCCAGGGCGCCGATGCCACCACAGCTGCCGGTGATGGGCCTGCGCCCAAAGATCACGCCAATCGCCATGGCAGTCATCAGCAACAACATAAAGCCAAAGGTCAGCAGCAATGTCATAACCCACCCAGCGCGCAAAAACAGGCGCCCATTCTAGCAAAGCCCGATCTGGGCCGCAGCCACTAGTGCACGCTCTGCCGCAGCGCCTGAAAACTGCTGCTGGCAAGCTGCTGCAAACCTTCAGCATCCTCCACCAGCATCAGCAGCGGCACAGACAGGGCCTCGGCCAGCGCCAGACCCTCAGTGGCGGGCAGCACACCGAACAGGGTGGCATAGCCATCCGCCCCCTTGGCCGCGGTTTGCTGCAGGTTTATAGACACAATGCCTTGATCCCCCGGCGCGCGGGTGGCCGGGTCGATGGTGTGAGACAGGCGCCGCCCTCCCTGGAGCAGATAGTTGCGGTAATCACCCGAGGTCGCCATGGCCAGATCTGTCACTGCCAGCACCTGATGCACCTGGCCTCGGCTCTCAGGGTCCGGGGCTTCAATGCCGATGCGCCAGGGGCTGCCGTCAGGTTTGGCTGCACCCACACGCAGATCACCGCCAATCTCCACCAGCAGGGCGTCGCAGCCTGCGGCCTGCACCAACGCAAAAACAGCATCCACACCATAGCCCTTGGCGATGGCAGACAAGTCCACATAGGCATCCTGCAACCGACGCAGGGCCGGCGGTTCAGCGCGCAGCTCCAGGTGCTGATAGCCCACCCGCTGCCGGGCTGCTGTCAATGCCTCCGGACTGGGGGGTGCAGCCGCCCGGCCATCAGGCCCGAAGCCCCAAAGATTGACCAATGGTCCGACGGTGACATCGAAGGCACCTGCGGAAAGTTCGCTCAATGCCAGACTGGCACTGAGCACCTGATGCATGGCCGGCGTTATGGGCTGCCAACTGCCAATTTCGCTGCGATTGAAGCGGGACAGCACGGAATCCGGCTGATAGGTGGACATCTCGGCATTGATCTGCGCCAGCAATGCCTCCACCTGGGCCTGCAGATCGGGTTGTTGGGCGGCGCAGAATGCATGCACCAGATAGCTGGTACCCATGGTCTGGCCACTGAATCTGTGTTCGACAGGTGCCTGGTGACAGGCCGCCACAACACTCAGCACGAATAAACTGACCAACAGCTTCGCACCGCAAAAAGTGCGGCGATGGGCTGACGTCCGATTGGCTTGGGATATCCACATGGCGGCGCATTCTAGCCCAAGCGGATTGCCCAATTCACTTGCCAAGAGCTATCAAGACTCAGTATAAAACCTCCCATAACTACAGACTCAGGGTCCCGCCCACCGCGTATCGTTCCCTGAGCCGGCCCCACGCAACAGGCGCTCAGATCCAACTATAATCAGCGGACGCCACCCACCCGGGAATCCGTTCAGGCAACGGACAGAGGGTTGGCTTGCCCCAGGGCCATCGAATTCTTACCAAGAGGGAGGCTGCAACTTGGCCGATTTTAAGCTGACCAAATCCAAGATTTTCATCTATGGATCCCTGGGTTTTCCGGTAGCCCTGCTGGGTTATCCACTGGGCATTTGGCTACCCCGCGCCTATGGCACAGACGTGGGCGTGGATATCAAATGGGTAGGCGCCATCATCACCATCGCCGCCATCTTTGATGCGATTACTGATCCCGCCGTTGGTTTTCTCTCGGACAAAATGCGCACCCGTTGGGGCCGGCGTAAGAG
>JBJHDG010000083.1:0-9305 GCA_050486425.1 Pseudomonadales bacterium
GAAACGCGCGGCGGGTCTCGGTAAGGGCTTCCTGATCGGCATGCTCGGCTCGCCAGCGTGGCAACCACTGCGCCAGCCCTTCCAATACCTCCCCCACTTCCTCCACGAAGATTTCCAAAATCTCTTCGTCGACAGCTTCCTCATCCTCATCGGCCGCAGCGGCCGGCACTGGCGCTTTCGTCGGGGCTGCTGGGGCTGGTGTTGCTGCCTTGGCGGGTGCGGGTGCAGACGGGGACGCCGCTGTTACGGGTACTGCCGGCGCCGGCTTGGCCGTTGGTGCGGGCTCGGTTGCAGCAGGTTCCGCCTCGCCGTGGAAATCGGCCAGCAGGTCATCTGAAATAAGATCATCGCCCAGCAGGTCGGTTTCAGCATCCGCGGCTGCTGGCGCCGCCTTGGGCACCGGTGCTGCCTTGGGCGCAGCCGCACGTGCCGAGCGCCCTTGCAATGGGGCCGGCTCAGCATCGGCATAACCCAGTGCCGTGAGACTGCGCTCCACCAACCGTAAGATATCACTGGCAGAAGCGGCGCCCGCTTCCAACAGACGCTCCAGATAGTAATCAATGCCACTGATGGCGTCGGCAAAGGTGTCCAGGGTTTGCCAGTCCGGCTTCTTGCCGGCAAACAGCTCGCGCTCCACATAGAGCGCACTGCGGCCCACCATCAGGGCCGGTTCCTGCAAGCCGATCATGCTCAGTGCACCCCGCACCGAGGCCAGCTGCGCCGGCACATCCGCCAGCTTGCGCGTATCCCAGTGGGAAGAGACATAGTGCACAACCGCGTGCTTGACCTTATCCAGGCCCTGCCGCGCTTGATTCAGCACCGCCTCCTGGGGACTGCCGGCAACAATGGCCACCTCATCGGCAGCGGCCGCTTTCGCCCCAGCGCTGGAATCTGCGGCGGCGGCAGCGGCAAGAATTTCATCCACGCGCAGCAATGCAGCCGCCACGCCCATGAGCATTTCATCCTTGATGTCAGCCTTGGATTGCACCTGGCCGATCACATCCAGCTGTGCCGCCACCAGATCTCTGGCACTGGCAAAACTCAGCACCGACAAGGTGCTGGCAATCTGTTTCAGCGGTACCACCAGGGCTTTCAGTTGCTCCAGCGAGCGATCTTCGGATCGAACAAACAGATCCAGCTGGTCCTTGATACCGGCCAGCTCTTCGCGCAACGCCGCAGCGGCGGTCTGCAGCGCTTCATTGCCGCTCATGCTGAGCGTGTCAGGCGGCGGCCCCTGATCCTGCAGGGCATCGCGCATATCAATGAGCAGCGGGCTGTGCAGACCACGAGCCTCGGCCTGGTCCATCAACGCGTAGATCAATTCCAGCGCCAAGGGCCTGGACAGCACCTCCACGCCACGCTGGGTGAGCTGTTTAATCTCTGCGTCAACCCGCCGCAGGAGCTTCACCACATCGGCACCCAACTCATCATCGGACTGAGCCAGGGCGCGTACGAATTCACCAAAGATGCGCCAGAGCGCGCTGATGGGGCTGCCCTCACAGATGCGCTCCAATCCCACCGCCACCTTGCTCAGGGTGGTGATGGCATTGCGCTTCTCATCACCACGCAGGATGGACAGTAGTACCTGTTGGTAGGCGCTGCGAATACGGCGTGCTTTTTCCGAGCCATCAATACGCTTGAATCTATCCAGCGCACTGTCGCTGGCGGGCTGTAGCAAACCACTGATGCTGGGCGGCAAATCGGGGAAGGGTTGTTCGCCACGCGCCAGACGGATTTCATTGGCCAGCGGTAATACGGCACGCCTCGAATCCGGCATGCCTTTTTGCACTTGTTCCAGGAACGCGGGCAGATGCAACATACCCTGCATCAACGCTTGCATGGCAGCATCCAGGTCTGCCACTTTCTCGCCCAGCGTGGCCTGGGCCAGTTGCTCCATTTCATCGGAAAGGGTGGCAATGCCGCCGAGCTCCAGCATCAACAGCGTGCCATGCACCTGATGCAAGCCTGTAAGGCAGGCACGCATGCGGCTACGGTCCTGATCTTCGGCAAATGCCTCCAGGGCCTGTCGCGATTGCTTCAGGGTTTCATCAAGCTCGCGCTTGATCCAATCCAGCGCAAAATTGTCTCGGCCATTGGTCATCTGTGTTTCCAGTCAGCCTCGGCGCAACTGCTTATGCGCCCTGTCCCAGCTCCCCGATCCATCCATTGCAGGCTGTACGGACCTATCGGCGCTTGATGTCTTGCGGCAGCTTGAAGCCCTCTACCGATATGCGCATTTCATTTGCCAGATTCGCCAGTTCGCCAATGGACCGTGCCGTGGCCTCGGTGCCCTGGGCAGTCTGCGAGGTTATCTCCTGAATAACGGTCATCGTGTTGGAGATATGACCAGCGGAGGACGCCTGCTGACGAGCGGCATTACTGATACTCTGAATCAATTTTGCCAGGTCGTTGGAAACGCTTTCGATTTCACCCAGCGCCACACCAGCGTCTTGCGCACGCTTCGCACCATTTACCACCTCAGCGGTGGTTTGCTCCATGGAAATGACCGCTTCATTGGTATCGGTCTGAATGGTTTTTACCAGTGCCGCAATCTGCTTGGTGGCCGCGGAAGAACGCTCGGCCAGTCGCTGCACTTCATCCGCAACCACGGCAAAGCCGCGGCCGGCTTCACCGGCCATGGAAGCCTGGATGGCAGCATTCAAGGACAGAATATTGGTTTGATCGGCAATGTCATTGATCAGCGAAACGATATCACCAATCTCCTGGCTACTTTCACCCAGGCGCTTGATCCGTTTCGACGTTTCCTGAATCTGGCTGCGAATGTTGTCCATGCCCTGAATGGTGGCCTTCACAACCTCGGCACCCTTGTGAGCAATGGTCACCGCTTTGTCGGCTACCGCGGCCGATTCCGCCGCGTTGGACGATACGTCATCAATAGAAATGGCAATTTCGTTGATGGCGCCTGATGCGCCGTCAATTTCCTTGGCCTGATTCTCGGATGCGGTGGCCAGATTGCGCGCAGTGGTTTGGGTATCCTTGGCCGCCTTCGCCACCTGCTGCGAAACCTGGTTGATATTGGCAACCAGGCCACGCATCTGGTCGATAGCAAAATTGATGGAGTCGGCAATGGCACCGGTAAAATTCTCGGTTACCGACGCATGTACCCGCAGGTCACCTTCAGCAAGATCCGCCAGTTCATCCAACAGCTGCAGAATGGCCACCTGGTTACGCTCATTCTGTGCCGCCTGCTCCTTCAGATAGCGCTGGGCATTGCGAATCTGCGAAATGGCCAGCAGTCCCGCCAAGAGCAAGCCCACAACAGCCATGGGCAAACCCAGACCGCCGTCGGTGGTGGCACCTTCCACCACTAACGCATAGAGCATGGCGCCCAGCGAAACCAACAGCAGAAGCACCAGCAGGGCCAGTGTGGGGCCGCTCAGCAACTTGTTTGTATTCATATCCCTGTGCTCACACTATTCCGTTACGTTCAAGAAATTCTCGTCCCTGATCAGGGAACGTAGACTCACAACGAAGAACACCCGGCCCCCCTGACGGAACACACCACTGACATGTGGCTGCAGCAATGGCAAGCCATCAGGTGTTCCCGTCTCCATGCCGTCTTCAAGAAAATGTTGCAACCCCAACGACTGCTCCACCAGCAAACCGGCCACCAGGTCATCGTCCTGCACGACCAGAATGCGCCAGTTCACCCGTGGCACTGTGGGCGCCACACCCAAAAACCTGTGCATATCAATCACGGGGATCAGACGACCGCGCACATTGGCCACGCCCAACACCCAATCCTTGACCCTGGGCAGAGCAGTCACCTTGGGGGGCTTGAGTATTTCCTCCACCTCCCCGAGGACGGACACCATCCGCACCCCACCCAGTTGAAACGCCATGCCTTTCCATTCCGGACGCTCATCCAGTCGGGACGGCAAACGCGCGGCATTACGCAGCGTGTCCGCCTCGATACCGCGCAGCATCTCCAGAATTTCGGCACCGGCCATGAAATGTCCTATGCCGCGCCCAATACCTGGTTCAATGTTGAGATCAGCACTTTTTCCGCCACAGGTTTGGTGACATAGCCGCTGGCTCCCTGCCGTTCACCCCAGACTTTATCCGCATCCTGGTTCTTGGTGGAAACGATAATGACCGGAATATGTTTGGTGGTAGGCCCGCGGGTGAGCTGCCGCGTGGCCTGAAAGCCATTGATGCCCGGCATCACCACATCCATGAGGATGACGTCCGGGTTCTCATCGCCGGCAATTTTCAGGGCATCTTCGCCACTGCTGGCGGTAATCACCTGGTGACCATGCTTGGAGAGCAGGTTCACCAGCTGATGCATTTCGGTGGGAGAGTCTTCAACAATCAGTACGCGTGCCATGGTGCTGCCTCTGCTTGCCTAGCCAGCCTTCACGAGCGCCCGGATGGTACCGAGCAGCTCTTCCTTGCTGAAAGGTTTGGTGATGTATCTGTCAGAACCCACAATCCGCCCCTTGGCCTTATCGAACAACCCGTCCTTGCTGGACAGCATCACCACCGGCGTGGACTTGAATTCCTTGTTGTTCTTGATCAGGGCGCAGGTTTGATAGCCATCCAGACGCGGCATCATGATGTCCACGAAGATGATGGCGGGGTGAGAGTCGGCGATTTTGGCAAGCGCATCAAAACCATCGGTGGCCGTGATGACCTCGCAACCAGCCTTGGTCAGCAGGGTTTCGGCGCTGCGCCGGATGGTCTTGCTATCGTCGATGACGAGAACCTTGATGCCCTGGAGTTCCTCTTCCATCTACATTCAGTCCTTGCGTGATGCGAGCGGTCCTGTCAGCAACGGACGGACTGCTGGCGTTGTAACATGTTTTATAGAGTCAAGCCATAAGTTGCCGGTAAGAAAGGGAATTTTGTCTCAATTCCCTTGCCCGCCAAGGGCCCCGCAGGTACTTTGGCAGCACCCCCGGCCGCGCCGGCCGCCATCAAGCCCTGCCAGCCGTGGGGCAGGCCTGGAGGACCCGCTATGGTCAATGTCCTGTTCGTTATGGATGCCATTGACAGCCTGAACCTGAAGAAAGATAGCACCCTTGCCATGGTCAGGGCTGCACAACGGCGCGGCTGGAATGTGACCTACCTCCAGCAACAGGACCTTTTTTACAAAGATCACCAAACCTGGGGCCTGGTGCGTTCCCTCAAGCTGAGCCCAGCCTTTGTCGCGCAGCTGGATCCCGCCACTACCCATGCCGGCCCCTGGTATGAACTGGGCGAGGCCCAGGCAGTGCCGCTGGCCGCCCATGTTGACCTGGTGCTGATGCGCAAGGATCCCCCCTTCAACATGGACTACATCTACACCACCTACCTGCTGGAACGCCTGGAGGCGCAAGGCGTGCTGGTGGTGAACAAGCCCGCCAGCCTGCGGGACTGCAATGAGAAGTTCTTTGCCACGGCTTTTCCCGACTGTTGCCCGCCCCTGGTGATCTCCAGCCGCGCGGACGTGCTGCGGGCCTTTCAGGCCGAGCAGGGGGATGTGGTGTTAAAGCGTCTGGATGGTATGGGTGGCAGTTCCATCTTTCTGGTGCGCGCGGGTGACCCGAATTTCAGCGTCATCATCGAGACGCTTACCCAGCATGGCCAGCAACAAATCATGGCTCAGCGCTACCTGCCGGAGATTGTCGACGGCGACAAACGCATTCTGCTCATTGACGGTGAACCCGTGCCCTATGCCTTGGCCCGTATTCCCAGCCAGGGAGAAGCCAGAGGCAATCTGGCGGCGGGTGGCCGGGGCGAGGGCCGGCCACTGACGGCGCGGGATCGCTGGATAGCCGCCCAGGTGGGGCCAGAGCTGCGGGCGCGTGGCCTGTACTTTGTTGGCATCGATGTGATCGGTGACTATCTCACTGAGGTCAATGTCACCTGCCCCACCTGCATACGGGAACTGGATACACAGTTTTCCCTGGATATTGCCGGTATGCTATTGGACCGTCTGGCCAAGGCGCTGAACCCTGGCCGCTGAATACGCTCAGAGCTAGTGCATATGGACAGCGCGCTATCCCACCAATCCGTCAGCATCACCCCCAGAGACCGCCTGGGATTTGCGCTGTTTCTGGTGGTCTGCCTGCATGCTGCCATTATTCTCGGCGTCACCTTTGTCTGGCAGGGCCAGACCAGCCGAGCCCCCACCATTGAAGTGACCCTGGCCCAGTATCAGGACCAGCAAGCGCCGGACGAAGCCGACTTTCTCGCCCAGCACGATCAACTCGGCAGCGGCATGCTGGAGGAAGTAGCCCAGCTCACCACCATCCAGGAGGCGGAGCTGCACACCGACGAATTCAACCCGGTGTTGCTGGAAGCCATGGCAGCACCGGCCTATGACAGCCCCTTGGAGCAGCACCTGCTGAGCACGGTGGCGGCGAGCCCGGATGCGGTGATGGCCGATGAAACACCCCAGGAGCCTTCGGACCTACCCCTGCTGAGCCCCACAGATCGCAGCTACCAGGAGCTGGTGCGGGAAGTGGCCAGCATGGATGCCCGTCTGGACCATCAGGTGCAACAGGACGCCAAACATCCCCGGGTTACCCGCCTCACCACCCTGTCAGCCCGGCGCTCAGTCCACGCCTATTACCTGCAAGCCTGGACCCGCCAAGTGGAAGCCATCGGCAACCTGAATTATCCGGAAGAAGCCCGGCGTGACCGGCTCTACGGCAGCTTGCGGCTGCTGGTGGCCATTACCCCGGATGGCGCCCTGAAGGAGGTTTCCATTCTGGAGTCCTCCGGTCATCGTGCCCTGGATGAGGCCGCCGTGCGCATCGTGCACCTGGCTGCCCCCTTTGCGCCCTTTCCCGAGGAAATGCGGCGGGAAACCGATGTGCTGGAAATCATCCGCACCTGGCAGTTCCGCCAGAACAGATACAGCTCATCCTCCTGAGCATGCACAGCTCACTGAAACATCACTTCCTGCTCGCCATGCCCGGTTTGGCCGGTGATTTCTTCGGCGGCAGCATTCTGTATGTGTGTGAACACAACGAGAACGGCGCCATGGGCCTGGTGGTGAACCGCCCTGGCAGCCTGTGCCTGGCTGATGTGCTCACAGAACTCGAGATCAGCCACGCAGACGCGCCCGCCACCCGCCTGGAAACACCGGTGCTGGTGGGCGGCCCTGTGCAACCTGAGCATGGCTTTGTACTGCACGATGATGCCGCGGAATCCACCAGCCTGGATCTGGGCCAGGGTCTGCTGCTGGGCAGCGCCCGCAGCCTGCTGGAGGCGCTGGCCGCCAACCAGGGGCCCGCGCACTGGCTGCTGGCCTTGGGCTACACAGGCTGGGGCGCCGGACAGCTGGAGCAAGAACTGGTGAGCAACGCCTGGCTGGCGTGCCCGGCCGATCCGGACCAGGCCAGACGCATATTGTTTGCGACACCCTTTGAACGGCGGGTGCAAGCCGCCGCCGATCTCCTGGGCATCGACTTCAGCCTGATGGCACCCCAGGCAGGTCATGCCTGAAGCTGCAGCAGAGCGCCGGCCACCGCGGCTGGTAATGGCCTTTGATTTCGGCTTGAAATACCTGGGTGTCGCGGTCGGTCAGTGTGTTACCGGCACTGCCAGCCCCTTGCAGATGGTCAGCGCCCGGGACGGCAAGCCCGATTGGGCCGCCATTGTACGCCTGGTACAGGAATGGCAGCCGGATCTGCTGCTGGTGGGAGATCCCCTGAACATGGACGGCAGCGACAGCGACTTCTGCGCCCGCGCCCGGCGCTTTGCGCGCCAGTTGGAGGGGCGGTTGCAACTGCCCGTTGCGATGGTCGATGAACGCCTCACCAGTCGTGAGGCGCGCAGCCTGAGTGCAGACCCCGCGGAGCGTCACGGCATTGCCGCCATGCTGATTGCGGAAACCTGGCTGGCCAGCCGCACGGGCGGCTAGCGACGAAATACGTGCTGCTGTTGCTCGGTCTCTTCCAGCGTCAGACCACCCACACCCGACATCAGATCCGGATTGGCATCCGCACCCAGCTTGATCATCAGACGCAGATCATTGGGTGAATCAGCATGGGCCAGCGCAGTTTCGTAGCCAATCTCGCCAGCGGCATAGAGCGCATACAGCGCCTGGTCGAAGGTCTGCATGCCCTGCTCACGGGACTTGGCCATCAAATCCTTGAGCAGGTGCACTTCACCTTTGCGGATGTGATCAGACATCAGCGGCGTATTGATCAGCACTTCCACCGCCACGCGGCGGCCCTGCCCGTCCACCGTTGGCAACAGTTGTTGCGCCACAATGGCCTTTAAGTTCAATGACAAATCCATCCAGATCTGTTCGTGCCGGTCGCTGGCGAAGAAATGGATGATACGATCCAGCGCCTGGTTGGCATTGTTCGCATGCAGGGTGCATAAACACAGGTGGCCGGTTTCGGCAAAGGTCACTGCGTATTCCATGGTCTCGCGAGTGCGCACCTCTCCGATCATGATCACATCCGGCGCCTGCCGCAGGGTATTCTTCAGCGCCACTTCGAAGGAATCGGTGTCCATGCCCACTTCCCGTTGCGTGACGATGCAGCCCCGATGCTGGTGCACGTATTCAATAGGATCCTCGATGCTGATGATATGGCCGGATGAGTTTTGATTGCGGTGCCCGATCATGGCCGCCAGGGAAGTGGACTTACCGGTGCCGGTTGCGCCCACGAAAATGATCAGTCCGCGCTTGGTCATGGCCAAATCTTCGATGATGCGCGGCAGCCCCAACTCCCCAACCGAGGGAATATTCATCTCAATGCGCCGTAATACCATGCCAATCAGGTTGCGCTGATAAAAGGCGCTGACCCGGAACCGGCCCAAACCACGGGTGTTGATGGCAAAATTGCATTCGTGCTCCTTGCGAAACACTTCCTGCTGCTCTTTGTTCATAACGCCCAGCACGATTTCCCGGGATTCCTCCGGCGACAGCGCATTTTTGCTCAACGCAAAAATTTTGCCATTGATCTTCAGTGACGGTGGGCGGCCAGCAGTGATGAAAAGGTCAGATGCACCCTTTTCAACCACCACCTTCAACAACTTTTCGAATTCCATAACTCACCTATCAAAAATTATCAGGCATCTTGGCTTTTTCCCGGGCGGTGTCACGGGAAATGACGCGCTTCTGTACCAGGTCCTGCAGGCACTGATCCAATGTCTGCATGCCAATGGAAGCGCCGGTTTGAATGGAGGAATACATCTGGGCCACCTTGCCTTCCCGGATCAGGTTCCGAATGGCAGGCGTGCCAATCATGATTTCATGGGCCGCCACCCGTCCACCATTCACACGCTTGAGCAGAGTTTGCGACACCACGGATTGCAGTGACTCGGAAAGCATGGAGCGCACC
>JBJHDG010000084.1:0-9155 GCA_050486425.1 Pseudomonadales bacterium
TACCTGGATTGCTTGCGCTGGTGTTCGGCGCCCTGGCATTCCGCTCCAGGGTCACCGGCGTATATCTCTCCATCATGACTCAGGCGCTCACCTTCGCCCTGATGCTGGCATTCTTCCGCAACGAACTGGGCTTTGGTGGCAACAATGGCCTCACCGACTTCAAGGATATCCTGGGGTTTGATTTAGCCAGAGACAGCACCCGGGTGGCATTGTTCGTCATCTCCGCCGCCACCCTGGGCGGCGCTTATCTGTTATGCCGCTACCTGGTAACCAGCAAATTCGGTCGCGTGCTGGTGGCGGTACGGGATGCGGAAAACCGTACCCGCTTTGTGGGCTATCGGGTGGAGCACTACAAGCTGGCGGTGTTTTGCATTTCGGCCATGCTCGCCGGCATCGCCGGTGCGCTTTATGTACCCCAAGTAGGCATTATCAATCCGGGCGAATTCGCGCCCTTAAATTCCATTGAATATGTGATCTGGGTGGCTGTCGGTGGTCGCGGCACCCTTTACGGCGCGGTCGGCGGCGCCGTGGCGGTGAATTACGCAAAAACCTGGTTCACCACCAGCATGCCGGAAGTCTGGTTATTCGCCCTGGGCGCGCTCTTTGTACTGGTAACGCTGTTCTTGCCCAAAGGCTTGGCTGGATTGCTGCGACGCACGCCCAAGGCGGTGCAATCATGACGCGTCCGTTGGGCAACGCACCCACTTGGCTGGATCGCAACCGGGTATTTGATTTTTTGGCGCCTGCGGATCCCGGTCAGCGCCTTGACACCCGCCATGGCCCGATTCTGTATCTGGAAGACATCAGCGTCAGCTTTGATGGCTTTAAAGCGCTCAATCAGCTCACCCTGTATGTGGACACAGGGGAACTGCGCTGCATCATTGGCCCCAATGGCGCGGGCAAAACCACGCTGATGGATGTGATTACCGGCAAGACCCGGCCAGATGCGGGCAGCGCCTATTTCGGGCAGCGCATCAACCTGCTGCAATTGGATGAACCCGCCATCGCCAGCGCCGGCATCGGGCGTAAATTTCAGAAGCCCACCGTTTTCGAACAACTGCTGGTGTGGGAAAACCTGGCCCTGGCGCAGTTCAGCAATAAATCCGTGCGAGCCAGTTTACGGCGGCAGTTGCCAGCCCAGGCCAACGATGATCTGGATGCCACCCTGGCCACCATTGGTCTACTGGATCAGCGACAGACACTAGCCGGCAGCCTGTCGCATGGGCAAAAACAGTGGCTGGAAATTGGCATGCTGCTCATGCAGCAGCCGCGCCTGCTCCTGGTGGACGAACCTGTCGCCGGCATGACCCAGCAGGAAACCGAACGCACCGCTGAACTGCTTACCGGCCTCGCCGGCAAGCACAGCCTGGTGGTGGTTGAGCATGACATGGCGTTCGTGCGCTCCATTGCACGCAAAGTCACCGTGTTGCATGAAGGCAGCGTGCTGGCTGAAGGTACCATGGATCAGGTGCAGCAACATCCGAAAGTCATTGAAGTCTATCTGGGGGCCTGATGCTGCAACTACAGGGCGTCAATCAATTCTACGGCGGCAGCCACATCCTGTGGGACCTGGACATGCAGTTACCAGCTGGTGAAGTGCTGTGCCTGATGGGCCGCAATGGTGTGGGCAAAACCACCCTGCTGAATGTGATCATGGGGCTGGTGAGCACCCGCACCGGCAGCATCAGGTTCGATGGCCAGGACATCAGCAGCCTGAAAGCAGAGCAGCGCGCGCGCCTGGGCATCGGCTACGTACCGCAGGGTCGCATGATTTTCCCCCTGCTCACGGTGGAAGAAAATCTACGGATTCCCCTGGCGGCTCGACGCGACAAGCAACGGGATATCCCGGATCAGGTCTACGAACTGTTTCCGGTGCTAAAACGCATGCGCAATCGTCGCGGCGGCGATCTCTCTGGCGGGCAACAGCAGCAACTGGCAATTGGCCGTGCGCTGACGCTAGACCCCAAACTGCTTATTCTGGATGAGCCTACCGAAGGGATTCAGCCGAATATCGTGCAGGAGATTGGAGAAGTGATTATGCAACTGAACCAGGCGCTGGGTTTACCCATTTTGCTGGTTGAACAAAAACTGCCCTTCGCACGCCAGGTCGGGCATCGCTTTTGTCTTATGCAGAAAGGCCGTATTGTGGCCGCAGACCACATGGATAACCTGAGCGATGCACTGGTGAGAAATTATCTCACTGTGTAAAGTCTGCACTCAGCAGCCCAACGCGGTCGCCAGGTCCAGCAAATCCTGGCAATGCAGATGGTTCTCCACACGCGGGCTTACGTCCTTCGGCTGATCCATACCGAATTCCATGGGCCGCTCGATATAGGCCGATTGCAATCCGCAACTTCTGGCGGCAGCCAGATCCTCGTGGTGGGCAGCCACCATCATTACCGCACCAGGCGTCACGGCAAAAATATCTGCCACCCCCAGGTAAGTCGCAGGATCCGGTTTGTAGCGGCGAAAAACCTCCGCAGACAGGATGCAGTCCCAAGGCAGCTGGCCATGCTTGGCCATATCCGCCAGCAATCCCAAGTTGCCATTGGAAAGGCTGCACACCATGAATTTCTTGCGCAGCCGCGCCAGTCCTTCCACCACATCCGGCCAAGGATCCAATTGGTGCCAGATCAAATTCAAATCAACGCGCTGGCCGGGGCTTAAATGTGCCAGACCAAATTCCGGCAGTATGTCTTCCAGTATCTGCAGATGTAGCGCATCCAGCCGCACCCAGGTGCTGCCACCAGCGTGGATATCAGCCATCACACGCGCCATGGCCGGCACATAGCCAGCGCGCCAGGCACGGGCAAACTGCGCCGCTGGCACTTGGGGATAGTTCGCCGCCAGTTTCCGACAAATGCTGCCATGCCAGTCCACCACCGTACCGAATACGTCGAAGGCCAGCACCTTTATTGGCTCTGCGCGGGCTGATGCTGCGAACGGTATGGACATCATGTGACCTCCGGGCATCATGGGATGAAATCTCCAGGTCAGGCGTTATGATGGCTGGCCTTGGACGGCAATCTGACGACCAGAGCATAAACATCATGCAACCTGATGGGAATGATCCTGTACAACGAGCGACAAGCGCGCCAATTGAGACGTTGTACCGACAGCATGCTCGGCAAGTGTTGGCAACGCTGATTCGGTTGCTGGGGGAGTTCGAACTCGCCGAAGAAGCCCTGCAGGAGGCCTTTTCGGCGGCGCTGCAGCAATGGCCGGAAAGCGGGATACCGGACAATCCGCTGGGATGGCTGATTCGTATTGGGCACCGTCGCGGCATCGATCAGATCCGGCGACGCCAGACCAGTATGCGGCACAAGCAGCAGATCTCACTGTCTGCAGAGCCTCAAACGGTAGATGCTCTGGCTGATGCCCAACCACAGGATATCGGTGACGACCAACTACGCCTGTTATTCATCTGCTGTCACCCGGCTCTCAGTCTGGAGGCACGGCTGGCGCTGACACTTCGAGAAATGTGCGGCCTAACCACGGAGCAAGTGGCAAGTGCACTACTCCAGCAACCCGCCACGGTCGCCCAGCGCATCGTTCGCGCCAAGCGCAAGATCCGTGAGGCCAGAATTCCCTACGAAGTTCCGGATGCTGACAGTCTGCCGCAGCGATTGCCCGACGTGTTACGCGTAATCTATCTGTTATTCAATGAAGGCTATTCCGCCAGCAATGGCGCCACGATTGTTGATCTGAATCTGGTGACCACGGCTATCCAGCTGGCCACAGAACTGGCCCAGCTGTTGCCTCAGGGTGAAGTATTCGGCCTGTTGGCGCTGATGTATCTGCATGACGCCAGGCGTGAAGCGCGCCAGGATGCGGCGGGAGAACTCATTACCCTGGAAGCTCAGGATCGTCAACGCTGGGATCAGGACAGCATCAAGACCGGTCTGCAATGGCTGACCCAGGCCCTGAGCAGCACACCAACAGCGCCCTACACATTGCAGGCCTGTATTGCGGCAGAACACGCCCTGGCCAGCAGCGCTGAAGCCACCAACTGGGCGCGCATCGTGCTGCTCTATGAAGCACTCTATAAGGCGCAACCCACCGCCGTGATCGCCCTGAATCATGCAGTGGCCGTGGCCATGCGTGACACGCCAGCTGAGGGCCTGGCGCTGCTGGAAGTCCTGGGCAGCGAGAAAGCCATCCAGAATTACCATCTTTACCATGCCGCCTGTGCAGATCTGCACCGCCGCGCCGGCAACCGGCCGGCAGCGCTCAGCGCCTATCGGCGGGCGCTGGCACTGACCACCCAGGCACCGGAGCAGCGGTATCTGAGCCGTCGCATCGCCGAGCTGACCACAAACTGAAAAATATTTCCGGGTGGTGTCGATTCTGGGTAGTACGGCGCGACTTAGGGGTACAGAACCGGAACCGACACATCCAGGAGATTGCCATGAGATTTATGCTGATCCGTAAGGCCGACCCCCAAACCGAGCAAGGGGTACTGCCGTCCCAAGAGTTGCTCGCTGCCATGGCCGACTACAATGCGCGCATGGTCGAGGCCGGCGTCTTCGTGGACGGCAATGGCCTGCGACCCAGTACCGAGGGTGCCCGGGTGGAGTTTCATAACGGAGAGCCCGTGGTCATCGACGGTCCTTTTGCCGAAACCAAGGAATTGCTGGCTGGCTACAGTGTCCTGGAAGTCGACTCACTGGCCGAAGCCATCGCCTGGGCCAAGCAATGGCCAACGCTGGATAGCAACGGTAATGCCCGTCTGGAACTGCGCCCCTACTTCAGCTTGGCAGATTTTGAACCTGGCCAGGGCCTGGCGCAGCACCAACAGTTGGCCAAGGTGCCCGACGGCATGAACGTACATCTCGCTTTCGCCGGCAATTGTCGCGAGGCCATGGCATTTTACGCCGAGGTGACCGGTGGCGAACTGGAACAAATACTCACCTATGGAGAAACGCCTGCCGCAGCAGATGTGCCGGCATCGCTGCATGATCGCATCATTCATGCTTCGCTGAATCTTCGAGGTCGTAAACTCATGGGTGCCGACATGCAACTGGAAGATTATGAACCGCCTCGCGGCATGCAAGTGCAGCTGGATTACAAGGATCCTGAACAGGCAGCACGCACCTTCGATGCATTGGCAGCCGGCGGCAAGATTTTCATGCCCCTTGCACAAACCTTCTTCGCCTACAGATTCGGCATGTTGACAGACCGCTTCGGTATCAACTGGATGATCAACTGCACCCAGGATAAATCCCTGCAATCAGCTTAAGGAGGTCGTCATGAAGTATGCGGCGCTGGTGTATTACCAGGAAAGCATCATCAATGCCATGACTGAGAAGGAATGGCATGATTTGAATCAGGAGTGCGTCGCCGGCGTTGAGCGGCTGACCGCACAAGGTGCCTACCTGGGCGGTGAGGCATTGCAGCCGGTAGACAGCGCCACCACCGTCCGGGTACGCAACAACGAAACACTGGTTTCAGACGGGCCCTTTGCCGAAACCAAGGAGCAATTGGCTGGCTTTTATCTGCTCGAAGCAAAGGACCTCAACGAAGCGCTGCAGCTGGCCAGCCGCATCCCACCCGCCCGCCTGGGCAGTGTTGAGGTGCGCCCAATACGCGAGCTACCCCCAAAAGATTAACTCAAGCAAATTCTTAAGGAGCATGACATGTCTTATATTGACGGTTTCGTCGCCGCCGTTCCCACCGCCAACAAGGAACGCTTTATCCAACACGCCCGGGATGCGGCCTTGGTATTCAAGGCACATGGTGCACTGAGCGTGATGGAGTGCTGGGGCGATGATGTACCTGATGGCGAACTGACCTCTTTTCCCATGGCTGTCAAGTGCAAGCCTGATGAAACTGTGATTTTCTCCTGGATCAGCTGGCCCAGCCGAGCTGTGCGTGATGCGGCTATGCCCAAGGTCATGGCCGACCCGCGTCTGCAAATGGACACCAACCCAATGCCATTTGATGGCAAGCGCGTAATTTTTGGCGGGTTTGAGGCCGTGGTCAGCGAGTGACCTTGCCACTGGGAAGCCTGAATTTGGCTCACCGGCTTCCCATCCCACCCCGCTTCACCGTTTAATAGGCACCCCAATCAATCCAGAGGCCTGTTATGCGCAAAACCACCCTGCTGTCCGCGGTGTTGCTGATCACCGCCTGTGCCGCCTACGGCTACGAAGCGGCACCCCTGGCGCTGAACCGTTATGTCGATGCCAGCCTGAGTGCCAACGATATCCCTACTACCAATGGCGGCCGCTTCAAGGATTACAACGTCAACCTGCAAGCGGGTGAATTCGTGCTGATCACGGTGACCTCGGAGGATTTCGACCCGGATGTGACCCTGCTGGATGCGGATGGCATGCAGATCGCATACAACGACGATGACGAGGAGAGCCTGAACTCGCTGCTGGTAGCCCGTGTCCGCGACTCAGGCAAGCATACGGTGAGGGTCGGTTCCGTTGGCAGCGGTCTGGGCCAGTTTACGATTCGCGTGGATACCCTGCGCCGGGATTAAGCGTATCGCGCCCGGTCTTGACGACCGGGTGCGCACCCTCAGAGCAGCGCTCAAACCAGAGCCAGGTCGCGCCGGTTCTGTTGCGGATTGGCATACTGCAACAGCAGGTAAGCTCGCTCCTGTGCCGGACAGCATGCAAGCTTCTGGGCAAACACTTGCAATGCCTTGCCCGCACCTGCTGGCAGCGGTAGCACTTGGTTGTCCGCTGCACGACAGGCTGCGGCGTAGTCATTGACCGGATAATTCTGCAGATTGCCAACAATCTGGCGATCCAGTTCCACTGCTACGGCTTCCGCATCGGCATAATCACCCGCGATGGGCTTGCCAATAACCATATGTACCCGGCCTTTGTAGCCAGTGATGCCATTGGCAATACTGCGCAGGTCCTCATCAGCTGCTTTTTCGTATCGGCCATCCCGAGCCAGGGTCGCCAGCTCCCTTGCCTTGATGGTATCGCAGGGATCCTGTTCGTAACTGATGGACATGGGCACCAATGACAATGCGGGCACGAGCTCAGCAAAGTGTTCGAATTCCTTGCGATACGCCAATGCCAACATCTTGATCACAGCGGGATCGGTACGGTCGTAACCATCCTTGGCCCGGCCTTCACGCTGGGCGATCCAGACCGATTCCTGTTCCTGTTGCAGCGAGTGGCGTATATAGGCCGAGGTCTTGGCCAGCGCCGCATAGGCCGCCTTGGTGCCTTTGGCACTGCGTTTGACGATAAAACTTTTGTTCAGCCGCATCAGGTCTGTGGCATAGGGCTCTTTGATGAGATTGTCACCAATCGCAATACGCACGGTGGGCCGTCCGGACAGATAAAAAGCAAAGTCCAGAAAACCGGAATCCAGCGCAATATCCCTATGGTTGGAAATAAAAATGTAGGTGCGGCCTGGTTCCAGGTGCTCTAAACCTGCATAGCTAAAACCATCCGTGGTAGAGGTCACCATGCGCTGAAAGTAATGACCGACGATTTGCTGAAAGTCGTGAATATTGTGGACGTTGCGCACAATGCGCTGCAGGCTGTGCCGCACCAGCCAGCGTGCCAGCGGTGGTAACAAACGCAGCGGCCGCGGCGCACCCAATGCCGCCACCACGCGAATGGCATCCGGATTCGTAAGCAGGGCATTAAGCACCAGCTCCACTTCATCATCATGATAGGGGCGGATATCGTCGTATTCGTTCATACAGAGACTTGTCTTGGACATTGGCAGCGGCAGCACCAGAGCTACATGGGCCCTGAACCTTTGTAAACGGCCGGCGTTTCGGCCGGCGCGCCACCTTAGCCAAACTCCAGCGCAAACTCCAGCATTGAAAAAGTGCTGGCTGAAGGCTTTGTCCGGACGCCCCGATGTAATAGGGTACGCGCTTGTTTGCGCCTCTACTTTGGGATACCCAGCGCATGGACTGGCACCTGCAGGGCAAAACCGCGTTGGTAACTGGCAGCTGGCGCGGCACCGGCCTCATTATCGCCCAACAACTGGCAGCGGCTGGTGCCCAGGTGCTGGTGCATGGCTTCAGCCCGGAACAGGCGGCGACCGCTTGTGGCGAGCTGGGTACAGGCGTGCCCGTGGCTGGGGATATTTGCACGGATGCAGGCGCCCAGGCGCTGCTTGCCGCCTGCGCCGCACAAGCGCCCGTGGACATCCTGATCAACAACTATGGCAAAGCCAGTGGCGGCAGTTGGCAGAAAACGGCCAGCGCCGACTGGATCACGCAATATGAGCACAATGTGCTGAGCGCCCAGCGCCTGATCCAGGGTCTGATGCCGGCCATGCGCGCCCGCGGCTGGGGTCGCATTATCAATCTGGGCACCCTGGGTTCCACCCGACCTGGCAACCGCATGCCGCACTACTACGCGGCCAAAGGTGCACTGGCCACCATGACCATGAGCCTGGCCCGGGAACTGGCCGGCACAGGGATCAGGGTGAACCTGGTCTCGCCCGGCATCATCCTCACGTCGGAAGTGGAGGCCCAATATCTCGCCCGCGGCCAGCGGGAAGGCTGGGGCAGCACATTGGCGGAGATCGAGCCGCACCTGACCAAAGACATTCCCATCGGCCGACTGGTGCGACGGGAAGACGTGGCGCACCTGGTGTGCTTTCTCGCCAGCCCCCTGGCAGATGCTATCCATGGCCAGAACATCCGCGTGGACGGCGGCGCCCTGGGGATACTGACATGAGCCGCCCCCTGCTGCTAAGACGCATCCTGGGGGTGATCCTGATCCTGGCCTTCCTGCTGGCCCATAACCCTGCAGAAACCCAATTGGTAACACGCCTGGCCGTGTTGACCCTGGGGGTTGTCGGGGTCTGGCTGGCACTGGCCAATTGGCTGGCTACCGGACTGACCCTGGGATTATTGGCCCTGGCCCACAGCCAATGGGGCCATCCGGATCCGCTGCGCGGGTTGGTGTATCCGGCAACGGCGCTGGCAGCCGGCGCACTGGTATTGGTACTACTGGGCCGGCGCTTTTATACACGCATGCAGACCACCCGCGCCGCGCGCTGGCAGCACCGCCAGCCACAACGGGAAGATCAGTCCTGATGAGCAATCTGGAGCCCGCTGCGCCAGACAATAACCTGCGGCCCGCGTTATTCCGGGCCCTACTGGGGCCGAAACATCAGGACTATTACCTGCACTATTTCCAGCGCGCCGAGCAGCGTGGCTA
>JBJHDG010000085.1:0-9154 GCA_050486425.1 Pseudomonadales bacterium
TACTGCCCGGTGTGGGTCGGCCAGCACCAGCGGCGCATTGACAAAGTGCAGCACCTGCCGCGTCTGCAAAACGTCGGGCGCCCAAGTGGGCACGGCAGCATTGTTGGGATCGCCGTTGCGCGCAAAGGCGATCCAGGACTCGCTCATGGCCTGGGCCAGTGCTGCGGTGTCGGCACTGGGCGGGCCCACCATGTCCGGGGCAAAGGCCACGTTGTCGAAAACAAACGGCAAATCCAGGGAATGTGGCGTAATGCGCCGGCCTTCTTCCACGGGCGTGCGCCACATCAGGCGGTAGGAATACACGGGTCCGGCTTGCTGGGAGGCCTTGCGCTCGGTTTGCAGCACGCTGTCCAGCCAGTAACCGCGCGCGGTGGCCAGGGTAAACAGCACTTCTGGTGCGCTGGCATCTGAGTTTTCGCGGCGCACGATAGCAATCAATCCTGGGGCATCTTCGGCGGGTACAAAACGGCTCAGGCGTTGCACCAGTTCCGCATCGGTGATGCTGAAGCTGGTGGGATCTGCGCTGCCCAATTGATTGGAGAGCTCGGTGCGACAGGTACCAATCATCATGGGGAGTGAGGCCGACCAGCTGGGCGCGGCAGGATCCCAGGGATGGGCATGGAACACCACCTGATCCAGCGTCGGTGAGAAGCGGCCGCGCAATTTGGCGGCGGCCTTGGTCAGGGTTTCCATGGGCACCGCCTGCAGGCGCTGGGCCTGATTGGGCGGAATGTCGAGAGCACTGAGCAGCGTATGGGTGAGCTTGGCCGCGCGCTCCTGCTCCAGTAGACGCAAGTGCGAGCCGCTTTGGACGATGCCGCGATGAAACAGACCCTGAGCCGCCTGGGCCGCCATGGCAATGCTGACTTTGCGGCCACCGCCGGACTGGCCAAAGATGGTGACATTGCCAGGATCACCACCGAAGCCTTGTATATTGTTTTGCACCCAGCGCAGCGCGGCCAGCACATCCAGGAAACCGGCGTTGGCGGAGCCGGCAAAGTCGGCGCCCAGCAGATCATCCAGCAGACAATGACCAAACACATTCAGGCGATGATTGATGGTGACCACCACCAGCCCGCCGCGGCGCGCCAAGCGGCTGCCTTCATAGAGCTGCATGGTGCCGGTGCCGGCCTCAAAACCACCGCCGTGCAGCCAGACCATCACCGGGCGGCGGGCATTGTCACAGCCGGGCGTCCAGATATTCAGGCGCAGGCAATCTTCACCAAGGGGCGGGCGATTGCCCTTGGTGCCACCCAGGGCCAGATAGCTGAAGGTTTGCGGTGCGGTGTCGCCGAACTGGGTGGCATCAAAGGTGCCGGTCCAGGGTTCAGGCGGCTGGGGCGGGCGAAAGCGGTTGCTGCCGCCGGTGCTGGCACCGTAACGCAGGCCGCGAAAAATATGGATGCCGTCGACCAGCAGACCGCGGACGCGGCCCTGTTCGGTTTCCACGCTTGCTGATGAAAGTTGGGACATACCGGTCCTCTCAGGCCAGGGAAGGCTGTTCTGCAGAATGGAACTATGTTCTGTTCGAGCGGGAATTATGCCGCTGCCGGCGCCTTGCCACAAGCTGAAGGCGCAACAAGGTATCCGCCATGGCTAACACAATTACATAGATATGCTATATATTTCCGCCATCCAGATCTGAGTCGATCATCGATCAATACCATTCAGCAGGGGGAAATCCAGTGCAAACAAGCATTCGTCATCTGGCCCTGGTGCCGGCCATGGCCCTGGCACTACTTATCTTGAGCGCTTGCCAGAAGCCCGCAGCGCCAGCACCCAGCGCGGCAGCGCCGACCACGGCCTTGGGCCCGGTTGCCATCACGCAAATTGTCGCCACCCAAAGTGGCCAAGTGGCCGGAGAAGCACGTAACGAACAGGGCATCAAGCTGCACCTGTTCCGTGGTATTCCCTACGCCGCATCCACAGCGGGTGATAATCGCTGGCGGCCGCCGCAACCGGTGCCGGCCTGGGAGGGCGTGCGGGATGCCACGGCCTGGGGTGATCGCTGTCCCCAGCCGGCCAGCACCCAGGGCACGGGTGATATCAGTGAAGACTGTCTGACATTGAATGTGGTGACACCGGCATCGACCAATGCCGACAAGTTGCCGGTGATGGTGTTCTTCCATGGTGGTGGCCTGACCCTGGGCACGGCCAATTCACCTTTGTACAACCACACCGGATTGCCATTGCAAGGCGTGGTGCTGGTGACGGTGAACAGCCGCCTGGGACCCTTGGGTTACCTGGCACATCCAGCGCTCAGTGCGGCGTCTGGCCAGAACGCATCGGGCAATATCGGTACCCTGGATCTCATCGCGTCCTTGCAGTGGGTGCAGCAGAATATTCGCAACTTTGGCGGTGATCCCGACAACGTGCTGATCTTTGGTGAATCCGGTGGTGGCACCAAAGTGCTGTCGCTGCTGGCGTCGCCGCTGGCGGAGGGCCTGTTCCACCGAGCGGTGGTGCAAAGTGGTTCAGCCCTGGCGTCGCCGGAGCGCGTGACGACCCTGGCGGCAGCCGAAACCCAGGGTGCGCGTCTGGCGGCCCAGGTGGGTGCGGCGGACGCTGAAGATGTGTTGGCCGCATTGCGTGCAACGCCCTGGCAAGATTTGGTTGCAGCCGCCAGTGATGCGGAGGTGGCATTTCGCGCCAATCTGGTGGTAGATGGTTGGGTGTTGCCGGAATCTGTGCACGATACTTTTCGCAACGGTAACCAGCACGCTGTGCCCCTGATGATCGGCGCCAATGCTGGCGAGGGTTTCGAGTTGCAAGGCACGGTGCCTGTACTGGCAGATCTGGCCAGCAGCAGTGCCAATGTCTACGTCTACAACTTCTCCTTTATCTCCACCGGTTGGCGTGAACTGCCCTGTGTGGCCTTCCATGGGTTGGAGTTGCCCTATGTGTTTGGTTATGTGCCCGAGGGACTGACAGTGCCCACCATCTTGTTCCTGGCACCCAGCGGTGGTTGCACCACCCAAGATCCGGGTGCGGATGCAATGGATCTGGTGGTGGCAGATCATGCCATGCGTTTGTGGACGGCCTTTGCCAGAACGGGTGATCCCAGTGTGGAAGGCTTGATCAACTGGCCCGCCTATACCGCGGAGAATGACCTGTATCTGGATATTGGCTATGCGCTGGCGGTGAAGCAGGGTATCCGCGACGCGTACACGCCGCCGCCGGGACGATAGCGGTCAGCCTGTGTTGGCGACGCGGGCCTGCCGGGATTTCTCAGCGACTTCGGCAATGATTTCATCTGCAATCAGCACCTCGATATAAGGCGGGCGCAGAAACTTGGTAGAAGGCGCAAAGCCAGTGCTGGCAGCAAAACATTTGGAGAAATGTGAGGTGCTGGCGAAACCGGCCGCCAACGCCGCTTCCGTCACCGAGTAGCCGAGGGCCAGATACACGTAACCCACCACGATACGGTGTCGGGTGCGGTACTGGGTGATGGGGAATCCCAGCTCGGTGCGGAACAACTTGGTGAGCCTGGATTCAGACAGATGCACCTTGGCGGCGATTTCGGCAATGGGTACGTTCTGCCGCACACTGGCCTTGATCTCCTGTGCCGCAGTGATGATGCGTGGATCGATGCGGCGATAGGTGCGGTTGGCACAAGCGGGAGGAATGATCAGCGGAAAAAACCGGCTAAAGGCATCGGCGGCAGATAAATCTTCATCACGCAGACGGCGCAGCTCGGCAATGATGTGGGCTTCATTGTCATGGGTAAAGTAGATGCCTTCATGCTCCAGCTTCATGAACTGCTTGACCACGGCCAGATCCTGGCCCAGGGGATTCAAGTAACAGAGCGCCAGGACAGTTCCTGTGGTGTCCACCAGGCTGGTATCGATGGCGGTGCCTGCAGGTACCAGTACGGACTTGCAGGTGAGTGCTGGCTTGAACAGTTCCGGTTGCGCACGATGTGCCGGATCCAGATAGAAACGCATCTCACCTTCCAGACACAGAATCAACTGGTCGGCAAAGATGCGGTATTGCCCCAAGGGAATATAGCCTGCGGCCAGATAGGCGGCGCGGTCGGGCCAGATGTAGTGCTTGGCAAGCCTGCCGCTGTCGCTGTGCACGCTGTTTATGATCGGCGTCATGCGTCGAGATTCCCCCGCTGCTGCGACTGGTGCTACTACTGGGCCGGGAGCCATTATTGATTTTATCCGGCTTTCAGGTTTCCGGGCGCGGTGCGCGCTGTTTATCCCGGGAACTGTTAATCAGGTCACAATTTGTCGGCGGCGCCACAGTCCGCCGGCCGTCAGGGCGCCAAGCAGACCACAACAGGTGATGAGAAACCAGTGCGGATAGCGGTTGAATAAACTCCGCTGCGACGCCGGTGCCACAGGTACCGTCACCAGGTACCCGCCTGCGGTATTGATCGGTGTCAGGGTGGCGATACGGCCGCTGGGCAGGACCACGCCGGAGGGGCCGTTGTTCATGGCGTGCACCAGGACGGTGCGGTTTTCCACCGCGCGCAGGGCGGAAGCGTTGAAGTGTTGATAGGGCTGACGGCTCTCACCAAACCAGGCGTTACTGGACATGGCCACCAGCACCTGGCCCGGCGCCGGTGGCCCCAGAGCCTGGGCACTGAAGCGGGGGAAAATGGTTTCGTAGCAAATCAGCGGTGCCAGTTGCAGGTCACCCAGTTGCATCTGCACCTGGTGCTCGCCGGCAATGATCTCGTGGAAAAAATCTCCCAGATAGGCTTCCAGCCAACGGCGCAATGCAGGCGCCTGATCCATACCCGGCAGGGCTTCGCCAAAGGGAATGCGCTTGATTTTGCGGTAATGCCCCACTTCCTGGCCTTGGGCATCCAGGGCCAACACCGTGTTGTGGTGTCGGCGCCGTCGACCTTCGATTGCCGGCGCTGGCTCCATGTCCTGGAATAACAGTGGCACACCGAGCCGGGCGACGTGATGTTGATAGGCGGCGGCCACATGTGGACGGGCGAAGTAGCCTTTGAAGCGGGTCTCCGGCCAAATCACCAGCTCTGCACCCTGGGCGACCAGCAGTTCGGTCATGGCCATCTCCGGCGGCCAGGCGCGACTGTAGCCGGCGTAGACATTGGGGGTGCCGGTATCCGGATATTCGTTGGGTTGCACCAATCCCAGTTGGCGGGTTGGCCATTGTGTCAAAGTCTGGTCCCAGGCGCGCAAGCTGAAGCCGCCATAGCCGAACCAGGTTGCCAGCAGTAGCAGGCCAAGGCACAAGTGCCAGTGAGGACGCCAACGGCCACCACCCAGTAATTGCCATAGGTACTGAGCGATCAGCACATTGCACAGGGCGATCATTGCATCCAGCCCGTATACACCGGTGTAGGCAATCCCCTGCAGTGCCAGGGGAAACAGCACCTGGCTGTCGCCCAACTGCACGGAGAACAGCATGGGAAACTGGCTGAACAGCACAGCGGCCAACGGCGGAAACACCAGCAGCGGCGATAGTGCCAGGCGCAGTTGCAGCCAGCGCAGCAGCAACAACAGCAGCCCCAAGAGTTGCGCACAGTAGAACCAGAACAACAGCGACAACAGTTGCGCGCGCAGCGGCCCGTAACCCTTAAGAATGTAGAGAAAGTCAGTAATCCAGTGGGTGGCGAGGTAATAACACCAAAGACCTACCACCAATCCCCAGCCATAGGCCGCGCGCGGACTGCATTGCTGCACCAGCAGCAGCACTGGCACGAACGCGATCCAGGCGAGCGGGAACAGCGCCGGATACACATACGGCAAGGCCAGGCCGATACCGCTGGCAGAGGCCAGCAGCAGGCGCAGCCAAGTGGGCATCTGTTTGCGGTGCGCGGTTGCTATGGCGCCTGTCATGGTGATGGAGACGGCAATGGTGAAAGTGGGGCGCCGGCTTCAAAACGTTGCTGCAACTGCTGCAGTTGCAGCTGGCGCTGGGTGTCACTGAGCCCGGCGTCACGCTGAATCTCTTGCCGCAGCAGCAGGTAATGCCGCATGCGATTGTGGTCAGCAAAGATCAGCGCGGCATAGTGCGTACCCAGCAACGCCTGCTGCAAGGCCAGCTCCTGGTGCAGGCGCGCCAGGCTGAGGGGTGTTGCGTCAACAGCGCGTTGCGCTGCCTGAAACTGATACAGGCCGACAAAAACCTGCGCCAGGGCCAGGCCTTGATCACCGGGGAAGCTCTGGGTGATCAGCCACTCCAGGCGTTCCAAGTCCATGGGTATGGCGTTGTCCTGTAGACCAGTGATCAGATTCTGCAACGCCTCCACCTGCGGTCTGGGCAGTTGTAAGCCCTGGTCCTGGCTGTAGCTGAACTGGGCCAGCAGGTTTTCAATGGGGGCGAAGTCGAACTGCCATTGATAGGCCGAGATTGGCGGCCCAGGGCTGCCAGGCGGCAGCTGCCATTGCCCGGCGGCCACGGGCAGCGCGGTGGCAACGGGATTGATGCCCGGCCTGGGCGCGGGTTGGAACGGAAAACTGAGCAGCACCAAGGCACAGCTGGCGGCTGTGATGAGCCAGAGCAGCAGGCGGTCCCGACGGGTAGGCGCAGTCATGGGCTGGCGGACACAGGCCGGCGTGCCGAGGTCGGCTCAGGGCGCCTGGGATGCCGGTGGCACGGCGGCTTCCTGTTCCCGTTGGGCCTCCAGCATGGCTTCCAGCATGATACGGGCGGCCGCATCCTGCTCCCCAAAGAGCTGCGCGGAAACCGCCGTGCCCAACTGGGCTTCCCGCAGCAGTACCAGGTCTTCAAACTGGGCGCGAATCTGCGCCGGATCCTCCGGCTGCTGGGGTTGCAGCTGCTGCCAGGCTTCCTTGGCGGCAAGATAGCGCAGGTAATTGCCTGCGAGGCTGGCCAGGGCCTCACCACCGGAGCCCGGCACGGCGGCACGCAAATCGGCCTGCAGCTGGGCGAGGCCGGCCGCATCCAAGCGTGCTGCCTCGCGATCCAAGGCTTCTTCCAGTAGCTGCTGGCTCATCGCATCCAACAGCAGATTACCCTGGGCATCCCGTGGGATCTGGGTCAGCAGCGCCAGTGGTGAAGCTGTTGTTGCCGGGCCTGGCGCTGGTTGCAGCTGCGGTGGGAAGCTGGGTGCTGGCGCTGTGGGTTCAGGCGCAGATGTAGTACTGCCGAACCACCAGGACAGGGCCGCCAACACCAGTGCACCACCCAGCAAGAGGCCTGTGGCCTTGACCATTGTTATCCGCGCCATTGGCAAGCGTACCTCCCCAGATGCCGATTGCTGCCCCACGGCCGGCAGTGTAGCGCTAACTGGCGCTGTCAGGGCGCTGTCAGGGCGCTGTCAGGGCGCTGCTGGCGAAAAATTACGCCCAGATGACTTTTGTTGGGTGGAAAGCGCAAATCCGGCAGAAAAGTGCCGATTCGTGAAAGCTTCGCGCAATGCGCTGCGGTTAGGTTGCATTCACCCTGCACCACAGGGCCATAAGAACAATTGGGGCAGTAACCAGAACAGCAGCCGGACCGTACGCGGATCCGGCCGCAGACATAAAACCAAAACTGAGATGGGTGTTTATATGGGTAATAGAATTTCCAAGCAGTTGCTCCTGCTGGCCAGCGCCATGCTGGTCGCGCTGGGCGTACATGCCACTTCCGGCAGTGATCCGGAGCCGACACCGCCTTCCAGCGGTAGCTATGAGCGCGGTCCGAACCCCACCACGGCGTCCCTGGAAGCCAACCGTGGTCCGTACAGCGTGCGCACGATCAGTGTCTCCTCCCTGGTGCGTGGTTTCGGTGGCGGCACCATTCACTACCCAACCGGGACCACCGGTACCATGGGGGTGATTGCGGTGATTCCGGGTTATGTGTCCTACGAGTCCTCCATTCGTTGGTGGGGCCCGCGGCTGGCATCCCATGGTTTCGTGGTGATCACCATCAATACCAGCTCGATCTATGATCAGCCCAACAGCCGTGCCAACCAGTTGGTAGCCGCACTGAATTATGTGATCGACGAAAGCAACAGTCGGGGCAGTGCCATCAACGGTATGGTTGATCCCAACCGTCGTGCGGTAATCGGCTGGTCCATGGGTGGTGGTGGCGCCCTGAAAGCCACGGCGGATGACCGCAGCATCATGGCCTCCATTCCCCAGGCGCCTTACTACAGCGGCAGCAACAGCTTCAACCGCATCACCACGCCGACGTTGGTGATTGCCTGCGAGAGTGATTCCATTGCCTCGGTGCGCAGCCACGCGTCGCCCCTGTATGAGCGCATTCCCAGCAGCACGCCGAAGGCATTCCTGCAGATCCGTCGTGGCAATCATTACTGCGCCAACAGTGGCAACGACAACGAAGATATCCTGGGCAAATACGGCGTAGCCTGGATGAAGCGCTTCGTGGATCTGGATCGTCGATACGATCAGTTCCTGTGTGGTGTCAACCACACGGCGCCACTGGCTATCAACGAGTACCGGAGCACCTGTCCGTACCGGTAAGTCTGGCCTGGCCGCCAGACCTTCGGGCGTGACCCTGAGGGGCCGCAAGGCCCCTTTTTTTTCCCCCTAATTTGCGCCTCATCTTGCGTTTGCATTTGCCGTAATTGACAGCGCAAGCCCCCGGCTTTACCCCATTCTTACAAACAGTGCGGATTCGTGAAAATTCCAGGCGATTTAGTGCTGATTCGTGAAAGCCGCCCGCCACATACCCTGTGATAGGTTTTATGAACCCTGCAAGGTGCCCCTCAGGTACCTGGTCAGGATCGACGAATAAGAAGAATTGGGGCAGTCACTAAAACGGTGTCCGGGCCGAGACAAGAGCCGGGGCGCAATTTAGATAACCAGAACTGAGACGGATGGGTGCATTTTATGGGTAACGCAATAACCAAGCAGTTAGTACTTCTGGGCAGCGCCATGCTGTTGTCGCTGGGCGTGCATGCCACCTCTGGCAGTGATCCGGAACCGACGCCAACACCGCCTTCCAGCGGTAGCTATGAGCGCGGTCCGAACCCCACCACGGCATCGTTGGAGGCATCCAGCGGTCCCTACAGCGTGCGTACGATCAATGTTTCGTCTTCTGTACGTGGCTTTGGTGGTGGCACCATTCACTACCCAACCGGGACCACCGGTACCATGGGCGTGATTGCGGTGATTCCGGGTTATGTGTCCTACGAGTCCTCCATTCGTTGGTGGGGCCCGCGGCTGGCATCCCATGGTTTCGTGGTGATCACCATGAATACCAG
>JBJHDG010000086.1:0-9034 GCA_050486425.1 Pseudomonadales bacterium
CGAGGGGCGCATGCGCGGGTTCCAGCTCTGGATCAATCTGCCGGCGGCAGAAAAGATGAAGCCCGCTGGCTACCGCGACATTCCGCCCGAGGAAATTCCTGTGGTGACGCTGGCCTCTGGCCCGGTAAAAGTGATTGCGGGTAGCTTTCAGCACGCAGACGGCGTGCAGCAGGGCGCAGTGGGCGGTATTGCCACCGATCCGCTGATGTTGGATGTTACTTTGCTGCCGGGTGCCCGCATTGAAATTCCGGTGGCAACCGATTACACCGCGCTCGCGTACTGCTTTGAAGGCAGCGCCGACAGTGGCGAACGTACCCTGACCCAGGGCCGCCTGGCCGAATTCGAGCCAGGTGATCGCCTGCAGTTCAGGGCACAAGATTCGGGCGCCCGTTTGCTGGTGCTGGCGGCCAAGCCGTTGCGGGAACCGGTGGCGCATTACGGACCGTTCGTGATGAACACGGTGGCCGAAGTGGAGCAGGCGTTGCAGGATTATCGGGAAGGGCGCTTGACGGGGTAGGGAAGATGACGGAATAGTCGCTCTAGTGACTTTGGAGATATGCGTTGGAAATAGATATGCTGGCTGCCGTTGCGAGATTCTTTGACGAGTTCGTGGAAGCGTTCAGAACCTTTGATGGCAGTATTATCGCGCAACGTTACCAGGCGCCCTATTTGGCCGCGCATGTGGGCAGACCCGCAGATTGCTTTCTCACCGATTCCGAAATAGCCAGCTATTTCCAGGAAATCGTTGACGATTACCACGCCAAGGGTTGCCGATCCTGTCGGTACACAGCGCTGGAGGTGGTGCCGATGGGATCGCTGAGCGCCCTGGGTACGGTAACTTGGGAGCTGCTCCGCGAAGATGGCAGTTTGGTCAGTCGCTGGCGGGAATCCTATAACCTCGCTTATGAGCGCGATAGGTTGAAAGTGTTTTGCTCGGTTGATCATGAGGGCTGACCATCGCCGATTCCAGGCTCGGTTGGAAGCAGCCCGCCTGCCAATACATCCCCGAACAGTCGATTTTGATGAGCTTATTGGGTTGCATGCACGCCATGCAGGCACCTTCAATATGGGGCAAGTCAAGGATCAATGGCGACCATTTACGTCTCGACAGCTGGTGATCACGCAGCGCCCCGGGTTTGATTGGGATGCACGGATCAGCATCCTGCTCGGGCTTGCAGCGCGGGTCAGTAGACATTGAATACGAATTTGCTGATTGAGATGCCGCGACTGGATTCGTATAAGCAGGCTCCAACAAATGTAGACTAGGTCAATATCGGCAGTTGCACTGCCTCACGTATCGCTTGCTCACCTCTTGATGGAGAGTTATGTTTCAGGAGGAAATAACCCTGTGTGTCGAATAAAGAGGGGGGCATATTGAAGTCGTTGATTATAATGCTGGTGGGGTTGATCACATCCTGGCGCCTTACTGATCTCTCCTCCGACCGCCTGTTTTCAAACATGATCTCCCCATTATTTGTTTTCGTATTTCTTGTCAGCCTGTGCATTTGGCTTGTTTATAAGGCAGGATTTGGCATGCGAATATCTGGTAGTGACGGTGGGGGTGTTGGTGGAGATTTCGGTTGCGATGGCGGTGGTGGCGACGGTGGTTGTTAACTACGCCATTGAAAACGTCGCTAAAAGCAGGGTTTGCCAAAAAATAATATGAGAATTTAGTATGCATATTCTTGTTGCGTTAATTTCAGGTTTAGCTGGGCTTATTTGGGCATTGTATAGACTGCAGAATTCCGGCGTTAATTTGAACTCCTTTAATCCATTCTATTGGGCGAGAAGGAGAAAGTGGAAAGTGCTTTATGGAACCAAGCCGATTTACAATCTTAGAAAGCCGATGGATGCGGCAGCAGCGATTATAGTTGGTGTGTTGAAGCAGGAAGGCGAAATAAGTCGTGAGCAAAAGCAGTCTGTCATAGCGTTGTTCAGATCCACCTTCAATATTAGTGACCAGGAAGCCATCGATCTATTTGCTTCATCCGCCTATCTGCTTAAAGATGAGCTGAATTTCTCACAGAGTATCAAGGCAGTTCTTGCGCCAAATATCGCGCAGTTTACTCCAGATATGGCAGGATCGTTCGTTGATATTCTCGATAAGGTTGCCAATTTGGAAGGACCTCCTACCGATTCCCAGGTGCTAATAATTTCTACCGTCAAGAGCGAGCTCGAGCAAACGGGAAAACCAAGTTCTAAATGGGGTTGATATAGCGCCATGATCACCTGCCATATCCGTTACGTCATAGATTCCTACAAGCTCAAGGAATTTGAGCACTACGCCAAGCTCTGGATTCCGCTGGTCGAGAAATTTGGCGGCACCCACCATGGTTATTTCCTGCCATCGGAAGGCGCGAGCAACATTGCTCTGGCCCTGTTTTCTTTCCCAAGCCTTGCGGACTATGAGCGGTATCGCAAGGCATCCTTTAAGGATCCCGATTGCCAGGCCGCGTTCAGGTACGCTGACGAAACTCGCTGCATCAGCAGTTACGAGCGCAGCTTCTTCAAGCCTGTTTTGCCGGCAAGTATTTAGTGCGGGGATGTCTGTCCGGCAGTCAGCAAGCGCTGTCCCAATGTGCGTACCGCGGCGCTTAGCGCATCCGGGCCTATGACGCGAAACTCAAACGGTAAGTGCGCAAGCCAGCACGCAAACCAGTCATAGCTGTCGGTACTGGTGGTTAGAAGCAGACCCTCGTCCAGCTGTTGGAATAACCCTGATAGTTCACCCATGTAATCCGTGGCGCTTTCCATATCGGTGTACAGTAGCACTGCCACTTCATGGCGGCGCCAGGCGTGTGCCAGTGAATGCCGCAAATGTTCGGCGGCATCGAAGTTGCTGGGTCGCATGAAGCCTTGTGGCTGCAGCGTAATCTCGGACAGGCGATCCAAGCGGAACGAGCGTAGATCCTGGCGTAAGTGGCAATAGCCACTGACGTACCAATAGCGTTCGCGAAACACCAGCCCGTAGGGATCCAGTTCTCGGTCCATCTGCTCACCGTCAGGAGATCGATAGCGCATACGCACGCGTTGGCAGGCAGCCGTGGCGGTGGTCAGCGTTAGCAGCGCCTCGCGTACGGTGCTGTTGCCACTGGCTCGTGGCAATACCTGGGTATGCTCGCGCAAGGTTTGCAGGCGCTGCTGCAGCGGTCTGGGCAACACCCGCTCCAACTTGGCTTGCGCGCTGTAGGTGGCCAGGCGATTTTCCGCCAAGTCACTGCCACTGACGGCCAGCAGGCCCAGCGCCAACGCCAGCGCTTCCTCGTCGGTGAACATCAGCGGGGGTAGCTTGAAACCTGGTACCAGCAAATAGCCGCCGTGACGGCCCTGCTCGGTGGTCACCGGAATGCCGAGATCTTCCAGGGCGCTGATGTAGCGGCGGACCGTGCGCCGGTCGACGTCCAGCCGCTGGGCGATTTCGGCACCGGAGAGGCGCCCATGGGTTTGCAGCAGTTCCAGGAGCGCCAGTACGCGTGTGGTGGGGCCTGGCATCAGCCTGTCCTCGGCAAGATTTTTGGCAGTATCCTCGATAACTAGGACGGGAAATAGCCTATTTAGCACTTATTCTGGCCGCGCTGGGCAAGACAGGTCCTTATCAACCAAGGAGACAGGCAGATGAGCAGTATGACGTTCTATACCAATCCACAGTCCCGTGGCCGCATCGTACGCTGGATGCTGGAAGAGATCGGCCAACCGTACGAGGTACAGGTGCTCGAGTTTGGCGGCAATATCAAGGCGCCTGCGTATTTAGCGATCAATCCCATGGGTAAGGTGCCGGCGCTGGTGCATGAAGGCACCGTGATTACCGAAGTGGCTGGCATCTGTACCTGGTTAGCCGAGCGTTTCCCCGACGCGGGTTTGGCGCCAACACTGGGTAGCCCGGCGCGTGGTGTGTACTACCGCTGGCTGTTCTTTATCGCCGGACCGTTGGAAATGGCAACCACGGCCAAGGCCTTTCAGTGGCGTATTGATGCGGACAACGCTCAATCGGTGGGTTGCGGCATGATTGCAGATACCTTGACCACCATTGAGCAGGCCATTGCCGCGGGTCCTTGGCTCTGCGGCACGCAGTTCACTACTGCGGATTTGTTGTTGTCCAGTTACCTGGGTTGGGAAATGATGACCGGTAATTTGGAAGCGAAGCCGCTTTTCAAGGATTATGTTGCCCGGGCCGAAACGCGTGAGGCCGCGCGACGGGCAGCGGCGCTGGATGATGCGTTGATGCCTGCGCCGGTTTGAATCTATGTGCGCGAGCCTGGGTGCCTGTTTTGGCCCGGGCTAGCAGTCGCATGCGTGTCGTCTGCATTTCAGCAAGGAGCTGCAAGGAGCTGTATGAATTCGAATATCGTGCTTAGGGTCGCCACCATGGAGGATGCAGATCTGCTCTTGGCCTGGCGCAATGATCCCACAACAAGAGCCGCCAGCCACAATACGGCAGAGATCAGCCGCAGTGAACACCTGGCATGGTTGGTGGCAACGCTTGATGATCCGAATCGGCGGCTATTGATCGCCGAGCATCGGGGCGTTCCCGTTGGTACGGTGCGTGCGGATCTTTCTGCAGGCGTATGGGAGCTGTCCTGGACCACGGCGCCCCAGGCAAGAGGGCGTGGATTGACCAAGCAGATGGTTGCACTGCTCAGCCGCCAGATATCAGACCCTATCCGCGCCGAGGTGAAGGTAGGCAATATTGCATCAGCGCGAATTGCCGAGCACGCAGGCATGCAGCTTGAAAGTGAAGCCGATGGCATCTTGCATTACCGCCGGGATGCGCTGAGCTGAGCGGAGCGTCACTTTGCTTTCAGAGCGGCCAATGCAACTGCAGATTTCCCCCGCCCAAATCTAACTTGTGCAGTTGCAACGTAATATTGATGCTGATCCAGGCATCCTGTTCGGCATCCAGCAGAAAGCTCCAGGGCATGGTCATCTCTGCCTGCCATTGCCGATCATCCCGTACCGGGCCTGTGCCCCATTGCAGTTCCCGCTGTAGATCCACCTCGGCCAGATGCAGGCTGGGCGTGAACTGCACCCCTGGCCGTACTTGGAAACGCCCGCCCACGTAAGCACCGATTTCCCTGCGCAGTTCCCGAGCGCCATGATCCCGGGCCAAACCTGTGTAGCCATTTTCATAGTGGCGCATATAGCGCAGTCCCCAGGTGGGTTGCCAGGCGAGATCCTGACGCTGGCTTTGCCACTGCAGCATCTGATACAAACGCCGGAAGTCATCTGCCGGCGGCCCTTCCAGGCGATCAAACAGGTAATTACGTCGGGTGCGTTCCTGTTCCCATTGCAGGCTGCTGCGCCAGGGCTGGCCGGCCAGCTGATGCGTTCTTGCGATCAGTAGCAGGCTGCGCAGTTGTCGGCCTTGGGCATCCACGCCAGCGTCAAAATCCAGAATGCGGGCGTTGGGTTGGTAGTTCAGCGCCGCCTCCAGCCACCATGCGCCCAGATCCAGAATGCGGCCATGCACAAACCAGGTAAAGGGCTTGTCCTGGTACTTGGTATTGTCGCGCACTTTGTCGTTGTAGAGCACATCCGGGGCCATCATTGTCATGCGTAGCAGGCGTTGCTCGGAAGGTTGCCAGCGGGCTTCCAGGTAGACGTCGGATTCCGCTTTGTCGGCCACGATATTGCCACCCAGGCCCAGACGTAGCTGCGGATTCAGCTGATGACTGAAGCCGAGAAAATGGCGATCGTAGTGGCCGTCGAAATCTTCACTGCGCTGACTGATCACCTGGACTTGCTGCGGTCCTCGCCCCAGGGTCTTTTGAAAGAAATAGTCGGTAAACAGCATATCGCTGGTGACGCTGCCGGTGGTGCCACGAAAGCCATCCTGACCCGCCAGCGGCGTTTGGTAGATGTTGCGATAGCTAAAGCGATGCATGAAGGAAATCTTGTTGTAGTCGTAGTCTCGACCTTCCAGCAAGGCTTCCCGGCGCAGGGGGTGGGGCTCGCTCCAGCTGGAGGCGCTGGTGGGGACGCTGGCGATGCGGCCTGGATCAGTACTGGCTTGACCGGTGCTCGCCAAACCCAGGCCAAGCGCGAGGCTGTAGGCCAGGGCCTGGGAAGGCATGGAGGAAGACGCAGAGCCTGGGGTGTGGGCAGAGGTGCTGGGTTTCATGTTGGCAATTGCCCTGATCAGCGTTGGTCACCTCTCAGACCCGCGACCAGAGTGCGAAGTTCGGCAGCACTGGTTTGAGGTGACACAGGCGCGCCGGCCACCACCTTGACCCGGCTCCAGAACCGTTTCGGGTTGCGCATCAGGCCGCCATCACGGCTGAAGAAACTGCCCCACAGGCCCTGCAAGGCCATGGGAATCACCTGCACCGGGGACTCCTGCAGGATGCGTTCGATACCGGCACGAAATTCTGCGATCTCACCATCCTCGGTTAAGCGGCCTTCTGGAAAGATGCACAGCAGATCACCTGCCGCCAGACCCTCGCGAATATGCTTGAACGCTTCTTCATAGGCATTGCGATCCACATGCTGGGACGTGATAGGAATGGTTTTGCCGGTGCGGAAAATAAAATGCAGCACCGGAATCTCATAGATGGGTTTGAACATGATAAAGCGAATGGGGCGCCGCACGGCACCGGCGAGCAGCAGCGCATCCGTATAGGCCACATGATTGCAAACGATAATGGCGGGGCCGGATTCGGGTATGAGCTCCAGGCCTTCGTGCTTAACCCGATACATGGTGTGGCTGATGATCCACACCAGAAAGCGCATGGCAAATTCTGGCACCTGCTGGAAGATGTAGACCGCCACCAGAATGTTGATGAGGATCAGAATCAGCAGCAGTACGGGAATGCTAAGGCCCAGCAGGCCAAGCATCAGCATGGCAAAGATGCCGCCAGCCACCATGAACAGCGCATTGATCACATTATTGGCGGCAATGACCCGGGCGCGACTGGCAGGGCTGGTACGGGATTGCACCAGCGCATAGAGGGGCACGATAAAAAAGCCACCAAACATCCCGATCATGGCCAGATCAAACAGCAAGCGCAGGCCGGTTGGATCGCTGGCGAACTGCAGCCAGGTGCGGGCTGCCTGCTCAGAAACAGCTTGCATGGCAAAAAAGGCATCCAGACCGAACACAGACAGCCCAAAGGCACCAAAGGGGACCAGGCCGATCTCCACCTTGTGCCCGGACATGCGTTCGCACAGCAATGAACCCGCGGCCACCGACAGGGTGAAGGTGCACAAAATCAGAGTCACCACACTGGCATCGCCATGCAGATAGCTGCGGGTGAGATTGGGAATCTGGGTGAGATAACTGGCGCCCAGCAGCCAGAACCAGGAGATGCCTAAAATGGAAAGAAATACCGCGCGGTTGCTGCGGGCAATGCGAATGATGGCCAGGGTTTCCGGCCAGGGATTCCAACCCACGGTAAGCCCGGGGCTGGTGGCTTCGGCGTTGGGAATAAAGCGGCTGGCGCCATAGCCGGTGAGCGCGCAGGTTAGCATCAGCAGTGCCAGCCAGAGGCCGGCGCCCTGGGCGCCCGCCACCACACTGCCCACCAGCGTGCCCAGCAGGATGGCAACGAAAGTGCCCATTTCAATCAGGCCGTTGCCACCTACCAGTTCTGTCTCATGCAGATGCTGGGGCAAAATGGCGTACTTTAGCGGCCCAAAAAAAGTGGATTGTAAACCCAGCAGGAACAGAGTGAGCAGCATCAGGTTCAGGTTCTGCAGGTACAGCGAACCCGCGGCAAGCAGTGCAATACCGATTTCCACCAGCTTGATGATGCGGATGAGTTGGGATTTTTCCAGCTTGTCAGCCAGTTGCCCGGCGGTGGCGGAAAATAAAAAGAACGGCAGGATGAATAGCACGGCTGCGCCATTGGCGAAAAGGTCGGCATCCTGGGCCTGGATCAGGCCGCTATAGGCGATGATCAGCGCCAGCGCGCTTTTGAACAGGTTGTCGTTGAAGGCGCCAAAGAACTGGGTAATAAACAGGCCGCCGAAGCGCGCCTGACCCAGCAGTCGGAACTGACTTTGATCCTGGTTCATGCATCAGCGCCTTGTAGCTGCTCCTGCAGCGCCTGCATGGCCTTGTCGATCAGGCTATGACGATCAATGAGTCGGGCATCGCCCGCATCCAGTGCGCTGAGCACATCGTTGCCATGCCAGCTACCCACGCGTTGCCCCTGGGCATTGATCAGCACCAGGGTGCCATCATCCAGGAGTGCGGCGATCTGGTATCTGCCGGGTGCCAGGGAAAAGCTTTCACTGCTGGCGGATTGAATCAACCAGCGTCCAGGTTGTAGCGCCGCTTTCAGGTTGGGCTTGGCGGGGCGTGGTGTGTTGCGCTGCACCAGGCGGATGGGTGTGACGGCGGCGGTGCCGGTATAGGTCGGCGTGGTGTTGGACGCCTTGCTGATCACTGCATCCCAGGGTTCATCATCCTTGGGTTGTAGCCATTGCAGCAGCAGCATGGATTGGCGCCGGATTTCCGCTGGCGCGATGCCGGCATCCTGCATCTGGGTTTCCAGGTTGGCGAGCAGCTGTGCGGCCTGCGCTGATCGGGTGCTGATGTCGGTTTCCCCCAGTAGCAACAATTCCCGCAGGAGTGACAAAGCTTGTTGCCAGTGCGCGTCCGCGGTGCCTTCGCGCAGGCTGATTTGCACCAACACTTTGGCCCAGCAATTCTGCGCGAAGTCCCAGACGATGGGGGCCGGGGTGATGGCGGCAAAGAGTTCGTTCAGCTGTTTTTCTACGGCCAATTGCGCTCGACGCAGACGTTCCTGGCCGGCTTCATGGGCTTGCACACGCTGCCGGCTGTTGGCCAGGCGCTGTTGTTTATCCTCGGCCAATTGTGCGAAGGCTGGTTGCAGCGCCTGGAAGATATTTGGGTTGCTGCCGACTTCTTCAATGATGGTCGTTACCAGGGCTTCGGCTTGCTGTTGATCCCGATCCTGATGCGCTGCCTCCCAGCCCATGCCCAGGGTTGCCAGGTCATCCATGATGCGGCGCGCGGGATGCTGACTGTCGCTGAAAAAACTGCTCTCCAGCAGTGCTACGAGCAGTACGGGCA
>JBJHDG010000087.1:0-873 GCA_050486425.1 Pseudomonadales bacterium
GGCCATGGTGGTGTACTGGGGCTTGTTTGTTGCTGGTACTACCGATGTGGTGCCGGTGTTGGGGCCGGTGGCACCGGATTCACCAGCCTACCAGGCAGGCTTGCGTGGTGGCGAGGAAGTGCAGGCGGTGGATGGTGCCGTCACGCATTCCTGGGCGCAGATTGCCATGGCATTGGCAGGCCGCATGGGGGATACGGGCACCATTGTGATTCAGGCCCGGCATCCGGCAGTGAGCACAGCCCGCGACTATGAGATTAAGGTAACACGCTGGTTGCAGGGCGAAGCGGAGCCGGATCTTTTCGGCGCGCTGGGATTCCGGCCGGTGAATCCGGCAATGGTGGGTGAAGTGGTTGCAGGCAGTCCTGCTGAGCGGGCTGGCTTGCAAGTGGGTGAGTTGATCCTGCAATTGGATGAAGTGGAGATCAGAGACTGGCGCCACTGGGTCAGCGAAGTGCAGCAGCGCCCCAATCAGCGAGTAATGTTGCGGGTGCAGCAACTGGAGCTGGTGCGTGAACTGCAGCTGGAATTGGGCGTGGCGCCCAAGGATCCGGCACTGGGTTACGCGGGTGTTGGTGCGTTGTTGCGGGAAGTTCGCTATGGACCATTGGCCGCCGTCGGCGCGGCTTTGGGTGAAACCTGGGATAAGACCAGGCTGACGCTGGATCTGCTGAAGAAAATGCTGCAGGGTCTGGTGTCGCCGAAAAATCTCGGCGGGCCGGTAACCATCGCGAAGGTTGCAGGGGACTCGGCGCAGGCTGGCGTGGCCAGTTTCCTGGCGGTACTGGCGCTGCTGAGCATCAGTCTGGGGGTGCTGAACCTGCTGCCCATTCCGATTCTGGACGGCGGCCACATTCTTTATTACAGCACCGAAAT
>JBJHDG010000087.1:883-8994 GCA_050486425.1 Pseudomonadales bacterium
CCGGAGAAAGTGCAGCTGGTGGGTACTCAGATTGGTTTGCTGCTGGTGGTCGCGCTGATGTTGCTGGCCTTTTATAACGACATTGTCAGATTGTTTTAGTCGCGTGTGCGGCAGTTAAGGGGGGTTATGAAGCCTTGGGTTGTGCTCTGTGTTGCACTGTTGTTGCCATTGGGGTGGTCTGGGCAGACGTTGGCCAGTGGCTTCACCGTTACTGACATCAGGCTGCAAGGTTTGCAACGCGTATCCGCCGGCACCGTATTTAATGCCATGCAGGTTTCCGTGGGCGATCGACTTGATCAGGACGAACTGCGACGGCTTATTCGTGCGCTGTATGAAACAGGGTACTTTCGAGATATTCGCGTTGCCCAGGATGAAGGTGCGCTGGTTATTATATTGGACGAGCGGCCGGCCATTGATTCCATAGAAATCACCGGCAATAAGCTGATCAAGAGCGAAGTCCTGCTGGATGGGCTGCGTGCGCAAGGTTTCACGGAAGGGGAGATTTTCAAGCAGGCAACGCTGGAGCGCATGACGCTGGAGCTGGAGCGCCAGTACATTGCCCAGGGTCGGTATGGTGCGCGCATCGAAACCCAGGTGGAAGATCTGCCAAGAAATCAGGTGGCCATATCCGTGCAGGTGGATGAAGGCAAGCCCTCCGGCATTCGGCATATCAATATCGTTGGCAATAGTGCGTTCAGCAAGGACGAGCTCCTGGGTGTATTGGAGCTTAGGCATCCGCACTGGTTCTCCATCATCCGCAAGGACGACAGGTATTCCAGAGAGAAACTGGCCGGCGATCTGGAACGTTTGGAATCCTTCTATAAGGACCGTGGTTATGTGCAGTTCCAGATTGATTCCGTGCAGGTCAGCATTACGCCGGATCTTAGCGATGTCTATATCACCATCAATGTGGATGAAGGCGACATCTATAAAGTAGGCAGGGTGGAGCTGCTTGGAGATTTCAAGGATGTAAATCCAGAGCTGTTGCGGCCATTGCTGGCGGTGCAGGAAGGGCAGACTTTTTCCAGAGCCTTGCTGACTTTCAGCGAAGAGAGAATCACCAATGCATTGGGTAATGCGGGCTATACCTTTGCCAGCGCATCCGGCATACCAGAACCCAGAGAGGATGGCCTGGTCGATGTACGGTTTTATGTAGAGACCGGACAGCGAACCTATGTGCGTCGCATTGAATTTACCGGGCACAAGGTAACCCAGGATGAAGTGCTGCGGCGCGAAATGCGTCAGATGGAAGGTGGCTGGGCCAATACCTCAATGATTGAGCTGTCCAAGGTGCGGCTGGAACGTCTGGGTTTTTTCCAGGAGATCAATGTCGAAACGCCCGAGGTGCCGGGCACGGAAAACCAGATTGATGTGTTGTTCAGTGTGGAAGAGGCGCCCTCCGGGAGCATTTCTGCAACTGTCGGCTACCAACAGCGGGCTGGTTTGATGCTGGGCGCCAATTACAGCGAGACCAACTTTCTGGGTACCGGCAACTCCGTTGATTTTGGTATCGACTGGATGGATTACCGTCAGTCCATCAATTTTTCCTACGAAAATCCCTATTTCACCCTGGATGGTATCAGCCGTCGCATCAGCGCCTATTATGCGCGGACGGATTTCGGACGCCAGGATTTGACCGACTATGAAACTGAATCCTTTGGCGCCGGGGTTACCTTCGGGTTGCCGCTGTCCGAAGTCAGCCGGTTGGCGTTCGGGGGCGAGTTCGAGCGGGTGGATTTGCAGCGTAATCCTGCGTTGCCACCAGAGATATTTGAGTTCATAGAGCGTGAGGGCAAGGCCACGATGAACTACAAGCTGACCTCGGGTTGGAGCCGGTCCACATTGAACCGGACCTTGTTCCCGACTCGGGGTTCGCAGCAGGGGGTGACTCTGGATGTCGCTGTGCCCGGCGGCGATCTGTCCTACTTCAAGCTCAACCTGACCTCCCAATATTTCTACCCCCTCACGGATCAGTACATCTTTCGTGCCCGGGCGCGCGTGGGTTATGGGGATGGCTATGGCGACACCCGTGCCATGCCGTTCTACGAACACTATTTTGCCGGTGGTTTTGGTTCTGTGCGGGGTTTTCGGCGCCAGTCACTGGGCCCGCGATCCACCCAGCCGGTGATTGACGCAGGGGGCGTGGTCGGTCCACCCGTACTGCTGCCCATTGGGCCCGCGGAGGGGTCGCCTTTTGGCGGCAACCTGCTGCTTACCGGGTCCTTGGAATTGATTTTCCCAATGCCTTTCGTGCAGGATCGGCGCTCGGTGCGTCCGGCGCTGTTCTTTGATGCGGGTAATGTTTTCAATACCCGTTGTGCGCCTATCAGTGTTAATTGCCACGGTTACGCATTCGATGAGATACGCTATTCCTATGGCATCGGCCTGAGTTGGCTGACAGCCCTGGGGCCGACGCATTTCTCGTATGCGCGACCGCTGAATGTGGGCAGGTTTGACAAATTGGAGCGGTTCCAGTTTGAGTTGGGACGTACATTTTAGGAAATTGGCTTGGCGCAAACCTGACGGGATCGCCTATTTAAGGAGAAGCAACGGTGAAAATGGTGCATGGAGTTGTGTTGTTGCTGTTGAGTCTGGCCATGCCGGCCCTGGCGGCAGCGGAGATCAAGATTGCGGTGGTCGATGTGCAGCAGGCGGTTGCTGACAGTGCCCAGGCGCGGGAAGAATTTCAAAAAATTCAGGAAGATTTGGGTGCCACGCAAACTGAGCTCAGAGCTATGAATAGCGATCTGATGGCGCGCCAGGAGCGCCTGGTGCGTGATGCGGAAGTGCTCAGTGAGTCGGATCGCAGGCGCTTGGCTCAGGAGCTTGAAGACAAGCAGATGGAGTATCAGTTGCGCGTCAGCCGCTTTCAGCGGGATCTTAACGAGCGCCAGCAGCAGGTGGTAGAGCTGATGATGCCCAAGGTGAATATGGTGATTCTGGAAATCATCGGTGAAGAAGGTTACCAGCTGATTCTGCATCGTCAGACTATCCTGTTCGCCGACAACGCGGTCGATATTACGCGCCGGGTAACGGAAATGTTGAACGCCAGACGCTGAGCAGGCGTTGAGCGCCATGGGCACCAGCTACCGTTTGGATGAGCTTGCCGCCAGAGTGAGCGGCGAAGTACGTGGTGACGGCGCTACGCTTATCTCCAGTCTCGGCATGTTGGCCAATGCCGGTCCAGGCCAGCTCTCCTTTTTAGGCGGGGCCGCGTACCGGCAATTCCTTTCCCAGACTGGCGCCAGTGCTGTGGTATTGACTGCGGCGGAGGCGGATTTGTGTGCAACCAACTGCATTGTTGTAGCGAATCCGCGCTTGGCCTTTGCCCGCTTGTCTCATCTCTTTGATGACAAGCCCAATCCTGGTGCTGGTATCAGTGCCAGTGCGCAGATAGACCATAGCGTGAGCCTGGGCGCTGATGTCAGTATTGGGTCAAATGTGGTGATAGGCCCGCGTGTCCAGATTGGTGCGCGCACCCGGATCAGCGCCAACTGCGTTATCGAAGCGGATACAGTGATCGGGGAAGACTGCGTGTTACACCCCAATGTGGTGCTTTATCATCGGGTGCGTATGGGAAATCGTTGTACCCTGCACGCGGGTGCTGTGCTTGGCGCAGATGGTTTTGGGTTTACCCCGGATGAGCGGGGTCATTTCCAGGCTGTTGCCCAGGTGGGCAGCGTATGGATGGGTGATGATGTCAGCATCGGTGCGGCCACCACCATCGACCGGGGTGCCATTGAAGACACGCGCATTGGCAACGGGGTCAAGATAGATAATCAGGTGCAGGTCGGCCACAACTGTACCATTGGGGACCATAGCCTGCTCTGCGGTTGTGTGGGCTTGGCTGGTAGCAGCCATATTGGCAAGCACTGTGTGCTGGGTGGGGGTGTAGGCGTTGGTGGCAACAGCGGCCCTATTTACATCACAGATGGGGTGATCGTCAGTGGCATGACGCATGTATCCAGCTCTATCGATAAACCGGGTTTGTACTCAGGCGGCGTACTGTTCAGTGAAAGCAAGCATTGGAAACGTAACGCCATTCGTTTTGGCACGCTGGATCAGTTACATAGACGGCTGACCAAGCTTGAAAAGCAGTTGCTGGATCAACAATCTGAAAAATAAGGAAGTCGTCGGGCGCGGGGTCCGGCGTCCTTGATAAAGGAATCACCCCATGATGGATATCAGAGAGATTTTTGACTACCTCCCGCACCGCTCGCCGTTCTTATTGGTGGACAGGGTGGAGTCAGTTGTGCCTGGTGACAATATCCAGGGTTACAAGAATGTCACCTTTAACGAACCTTTCTTCGTGGGGCATTTCCCCGGTAACCCAGTGATGCCTGGGTTACTCATCATTGAAGCCATGGCTCAGTTGGGTGGGATACTCGCATTCAAGACCAAGGGGCGTCGTACCGCAGATGGCTTTGTGTACTATCTGGCCGGGGTGGATAACGCCCGATTCAAGCGTCCGGTGGTGCCTGGCGACAAGCTTGACATGCAGGTGAAGATCATCGCGGAAAAGCGTAGCCTGATGAAATTCGACTGTAAGGCCTATGTGGGGGCTGAGCTCTGTGCCGAAGCCGAGGTGATCTGCGTTGAGAAGGAGATGAATCCGTGATCCATCCCAGCGCCATCGTGGATCCTGGCGCTAAGCTGGGTGCCAATGTCAGCGTTGGTCCTTTCAGCGTTATAGGTCCAGATGTTGAAATCGGCGATGACTGCCAGATTGGCGCCCATGTCATTATCAAAGGCCCCACGCGCATGGGGCGTGGCAACAAGATTTTTCAGTTTGCCAGTGTGGGCGAAGACACTCCGGCCTTTGCCTATAAGGGTGAGCCCACCTGGCTGGAAATGGGCGATAACAATGTGATCCGGGAAGGTGTCACCATTCATCGTGGCACCGTGCAGGATCAGAGCAAGACAGTGATCGGCAGCAACAACCTGCTGATGGCCTATGTTCATGTGGGGCACGACTGCGTGCTGGGCGATCACATCATTATGGTGAATAACTCCTCCGTTTCCGGTCATTGCTATGTGGGTGACTGGGCCATTATCAGTGGCTATGCCGGTCTGCCGCAGTATCGCAGCGTGGGCCCGCATGCCTTTGTTGGTGGCATGAGTCTGGTGCTCAAAGATGTACCTGCCTTTGTCAATGTGGATGGCAACCCCGCGGGTGCTATCGGCATGAATGTGGAAGGCATGAAGCGGCGCGGCTTTACCACGGATGACATTGAGGCCGTGCGCGCTGCTTATCGCGTTATTTATCGACGTGGCCTGCTACTGAAAGAGGCCTTGGCAGAATTGGCGCCGATGGCGGCACAGGTGCCAGCAGTGGCCATGCTGGTGGCCAGCATTGAAGCTTCCCGCAATGGGATTATCCGAGAGCGCCGTAAAGCGAAAGATTGATGACCTTGAAAGTCGGTATCCTGGCAGGTGAAGCCTCCGGTGATTTGCTGGGTGCCGGCCTGATGCAGGCGCTACAGCGCAGCCAGGGTGCGGTTGAGTTTCAGGGCGTTGGCGGCGAGCGCATGCTCGCAGCCGGCCTGCAACCTTTGTATCCCATGGACGCACTGGCCGTGAATGGCTTCAAGGAGCCGCTATTGCGGCTGCCATCGCTGCTACGCATGCTGCTGGGCTTGCGCCGCCACTTCCTCAACAATCCACCGGATGTATTTATCGGGGTGGATTTCAACGTCTTCAATTTGCTGTTGGAGCGGCGCTTAAAAGCCCGTGGCATTGCCACTGTGCATTACGTCAGTCCATCGGTATATGCCTGGCGGCGTGGACGCATCAATCGCATTGGCAAGGCTGCAGACCTGGTATTGGCCCTGTATCCGTTTGAGCCGCCACTGTATGCCCATCGGCAGGTCAATGCGCGTTTTGTGGGTCATCCCCTGGCCGATGAAATTGCACCCGGTAACCACCGGCCTCAGGCGCGGGCACGGCTTGGTCTTTCCGACGCCCACACCTGGGTCGCCTTGCTGCCTGGCAGCAGAGGTTCGGAAGTGGCGTTGCTGGGGCCCTTGATGCTGGCGACAGCCGCAGCATTGCAGCAGCGACAAGCGGATGTGGCGTTCCTGGTGCCCTGTATCACCCCGGCAATTGCGGCAGCCATGCAGCAGTATTTACAGGCCTATCCGCAGCTGCAGGTACAGCTGCATGCAGGTGATGCCCGGGATGTGCTGGCCGCCGCTGACGTGGCCCTGGTGAAGTCCGGCACCGGCACCCTGGAAGCCATGCTGCTGGGCACGCCCATGGTAGTGACCTACAAACTGGGCGGGTTAAGCTACCGATTGGTGAAGGCGCTCAAGCGCAGCGAGTTTGTCGCACTGCCCAACATCCTTGCGGATCGCGCGCTGGTCCCTGAGTTGTTGCAGGATGCTGCCACGCCTGCGGCCCTGGCAGACGCACTCCTGGGTGAATTGGCCAAGGCCCGCGCGGGCATTGGTCAGACCCGGGCCTTCGCCGAGTTGCATGCACAGTTACGGCTGGGCGCCAACGAGGAAGCAGCCCGCGCGGTATTGGAGTTGATTGCCAAGCAATGACAAATCTCATTCCAACCCCCAATTGGTCTCGGCGCAAATCCGGCGCTCAGCCGAACCTGTTGCTGGATCTGTCCGCCCTGGTTGACCCCCATGCCGGGGTGGATGAAGTGGGGCGTGGGCCGCTGGCAGGGCCGGTTGTCGCCGCTGCGGTAATCCTGGATCCCAGGCAGCCGATTGCCGGGCTTGCGGACTCCAAGAAACTCAGCGCCCGCCAGCGTGAGGCCCTGGCAGCCGAAATTCATGCGCGGGCGCTGGCCGTGAGTCTGGGGCGGGCGGAAGTGGCAGAAATTGACGCGCTGAATATTTTGCAGGCCAGTCTGCTGGCCATGCAGCGGGCGGTGGCGGGTCTGCGACCGGCGCCGGCCATGGTCTATGTGGATGGCCGGCAGCTGCCCCAGGTGCCCATGCCAGGTCAGGCCGTGATCAAGGGCGACAGCCTGATTCCCGCCATCAGTGCCGCATCCATCGTTGCCAAAGTTGCCCGCGATGCGGAAATGGCCGAGCTGGCCCGGCAGTTTCCGGGCTATGGCTTTGAGGCGCATAAGGGCTATGGCACCAAGGTGCATTTGCAGGCGTTGCAGCAGCTGGGCCCTTGTCCACTGCACAGGCGCAGTTTTGCGCCGGTGCGGGATATGATCAGCACAGCGCCCACCATATCAACAGCGTGCTTCAACTGATGGACCCTGGCTTCGTACATTTGCGTCTGCACACGGAGTTCTCCCTGGCAGACAGCATTATCAAAGTTGATGCCCTGGTGGCGCGCGCTGCGGCTGCCGGCATGCCGGCGCTGGCACTCACCGATAAGGGTAATCTGTTTGGCTTGGTAAAGTTCTACCAGGCCTGCATGAAGCGCGGCATCAAACCCATCATCGGCGTTGATTTCCGGCTGCGTGAACAAATGGAGGATGCCGACAGCGAAAGCCGCATTGCCGTGCTGGCCATGGACCAGCAGGGTTACCGGCATCTGATCGAATTGGTCTCCAGTGCCAACCGGGATCCGCGCGAACGTGGACTCTTATTGCGCGCTGAGCTTGAACGCTTACAGGCCGGCCTGTTGGTGCTCTCCGGCGGTCACCAGGGCGATGTTGGGCAGGCATTGCTGAAAGCGGATCCGGACAAGGCGCAGCAGTTGGCGCAGCGCTGGCAACAACAATTTGGTGACCGTTACTACCTGGAGTTGACGCGCACCGGGCGTGCTGGTGAAGACGACTACATCGCGGCGGCCGTACAGCTGGCTGCTGCCTTGGATCTGCCCGTGGTTGCCAGCAACGATGTGGTATTCCTGGACGTGGATGACTTTGAAGCCCACGAAACCCGGGTTTGCATTCATGATGGCCGCACCCTGAATGATCCCAGGCGGGTGCGCAGGTATACTGACCAGCAATACCTGCGCACGCCTGCGGAGATGCAGGCGCTGTTTTCTGATCTGCCGGTGGCGCTTACCAATGCAGTCGAAATTGCCAAACGCTGTAATGTCAGTTTGGATCTGGGTACTTACTACTTGCCGAACTATCCGCTGCCGGCAGGCACCAGTTTTGAGGACTATCTGGATGCCCAGTCCTGGGC
>JBJHDG010000088.1:0-8989 GCA_050486425.1 Pseudomonadales bacterium
GGCCGGAAACACGTCGATGATCCGGTCGATGGTTTTGGCCGCCGAGGTGGTGTGCAAGGTGCCAAATACCAAGTGCCCGGTTTCCGCCGCAGTGAGCGCCAGGCGGATGGTCATCAAATCGCGCATCTCACCCACCAGAATGATATCCGGGTCTTCCCGCAGCGCTACGCGCAGGGCTTCGTTAAAACCGTGGGTGTCGCGATGCACTTCCCGCTGGTTGATCAGGCACTTCTTGCTTTCGTGGACGAATTCGATGGGGTCTTCAATGGTGAGAATATGGTGATAGCGGTTGTCGTTGATGTAGTCGATCATGGCCGCCAGGGTGGTACTTTTGCCGGAGCCGGTAGGTCCGGTCACCAACACCAAGCCCCGCGGTACCAGACACATGTCCTTGAACACCTGGCCCATACCCAGGTCTTCCATGGTGAGCACCTTGGAGGGAATGGTCCGGAACACCGCGCCGGCACCCCGGTGCTGATTGAAGGCATTCACCCGGAATCGGGCCACGCCCGGTACTTCGAAGGAGAAATCAGTCTCCAGGAACTCCTCGTAATCCTTGCGCTGCTTGTCATTCATGATCTCGTAGATCAGCGCATGCACCTCGCGGTGCTCCAGGGGCGGCAAATTGATACGGCGCACATCCCCATCCACCCGAATCATGGGCGGCAGGCCGGCTGAGAGGTGTAGGTCAGATGCGCCTTGCTTGGCGCTGAAGGCGAGCAGCTCGGTAATATCCATTGCAGTCCTTTTCCTGAAATCCCAGTCCCCAGACCCGTCTTTGGTCAGGCACCCCTAATAGTATGCTGTCACCCTCCATAGCACCACGCACCCGGGGTGACCCGGCACCAGCAGCTGGTTAAACTGCGACGCCGTTTGCATTCGTCCAGAGCAGGGCCGGCACCCGCGGACCACCATGACCGACATCACCCAGCGCATCAGCCAGATCAGATTGGCCCTGGATCAGGCGACGGGCCAGCGGCCGGCGCCCCGTCTGGTGGCGGTCAGCAAGACCCGCAGCGCGGCAGAGATCCGCCAAGCCTATGCCGCTGGCGTTACCGATTTCGGCGAGAGTTATCTCAATGAGGCCTTGGAAAAAATCGCGGCGCTGGGGGATCTGCCCTTGTGCTGGCATTTCATTGGCCCGGTGCAGTCCAACAAAACCCGGGGCATTGCCCAGCAGTTTCACTGGCTGCACAGCCTGGATCGGCTGCGCATCGCCCAACGCCTGGATCGGGACCGGCCCGCAGACCTGCCGCCATTGCAGGTGCTGATTCAGGTTAACATCGACGCCGAGCCGCAAAAGGGGGGCGTGTTGCCGGCAGAACTGCCAGCATTGATTACCCAGGTACGAGCGCTGCCCAGGTTGCGGCTGCGGGGCCTGATGGCGATTCCAGCCCCGGGCGGCGGCGCAACAGCATTTCCGCGTATGCAGGCCCTGTTTGCCCAGCATGCTGACCAGGGCGGACCGGACTGGGACAGTCTGTCCATGGGCATGAGCAATGACTATCTGGACGCAGTGGCAGCCGGCGCCAATCTGGTACGCATTGGCACCGCCATCTTTGGCCCCAGGGGCACCTGAGCCGCAGCGGGACACAGCAGCAGGATGTAATGAGAACAGCATGGACAGAGGCAGCATGAGCATTGATTTACAGCGCCAGCAGGTGGCCTTCGTGGGTGCTGGCAATATGGCCAGCGCCTTGATAGGTGGCCTGTTGGCCCAGGGCTTTCCGGCAGCGCAGCTGCGTGCGGCTGATCCGGCATCAGCGCAGTTGGCGGCTTTGGCCGCCAAGGGCATAGCCACCAGCACGGACAACGCCCAAGCTGTGGCCGATGCCAGCATCATCGTGCTGGCGGTGAAGCCCCAATTGCTGGCGCAGGTCCTGACCCAATTGGCGCCCCGGCTACGACCCGAGCAGCTGCTGATCTCCATTGCCGCCGGCATTCCCCTGGCCGCCCTGGCGCGTTGGTGCCAAGGCCCCCAAGGCGCCCCGGCCATTGTGCGCTGCATGCCCAACACCCCCGCCCTGGTGGGCGCGGGTATCACGGCCCTGTATGCGGATTCCCACGTCAGCGCCGCCCAACTGGCCCTGGCCGAGGCCCTGCTGCAAACCGCCGGTCCCACCCTGGTGGTGGCGGATGAGGCGCAGCTGGACACCGTTACCGCAGTCTCGGGCAGCGGTCCGGCCTATGCTTTTTATTTGCTGGAAGCCATGATCAGCGCCGGCGAGGCCCTGGGACTGTCCGCGGCGGCAAGCCATCTGCTGGCCACCCAAACCCTCTTTGGTGCGGCCCTGATGGCCAAGGACAGTCCGCTGACGCCCAGCCAACTGCGGCAAAACGTCACCTCTCCCGGCGGCACCACCGAGCGCGCCATCAATGTACTGGATGCGGCCGACGTGAAAGCCCAGATCCAGCTCGCTATAGTGGCCGCTGCGGAACGCGCCCGAACGCTGGCCGAGGAATTCGGTCAGGCCAGCAACCCAGTTAACCCCGCCACCCTCAACCAGGAGTCCCGGGATGAATGAAGCCCTGGCGTTCATCGTCAACACCATCTTCAGCCTGATCTGTTTTTTGTTTCTGGCGCGCCTGATCCTGCAGGCGTCACGGGCGGATTTTTACAACCCCATCTCCCAGGGCATCATCAAAGCCACGGATCCGCTGCTAAAACCCTTGCGGTTGGTGCTGCCCGGCTATCGTAACTTTGATTTCGCATCGCTGGTGGGCGCCTGGTTGGTACAAGCGCTGGCCGTGGTGATCCTGGTCAGCCTGGCTGGCCGCGGCGCGCAACTGGATGTGCTCGGTGTACTGCTGTTGAGTTTGTACAAGGTGTTGTACCTGCTGCTTTATATCTACTTTTTCGCCATCCTGTTTGTGATCGTGCTGAGCTTTATTGCGCCAGGCTCCTATCATCCGGCCGCTATCCTGCTGGCGCAGATTACCGAACCTGTGCTGGCACCCGCGAGGCGCCTGCTGCCGCCTATGGGTGGGTTGGATTTTTCACCCATTATCGTCTTTATGGTCTTGATCCTGGTGCGGGATTTTCTCCTGCCCGCTGTCTTTGGGTTACGCTAAGCCGCTTCATGACGAACTCTTTGCCCGCAGATTCGGTCGGCCTGGTGACGCCACAACGACACCAGTTCCAGCAACCCTTTCAAATGCAGAGCGGCCAAACCCTGCCGGCGTTTGAGCTGGTGTATGAAACCTATGGCCAGCTCAATGCAGCCCGCAATAACGCGGTGCTGCTGTGCCATGCGCTGTCCGGACACCATCATGCCGCCGGCTATCACAGCGTCGAGGACACCAAGCCCGGCTGGTGGGAAGTTTGCGTGGGTCCCGGCAAACCGGTGGATACCAACAAGTTCTTTGTGGTGAGCCTGAACAATCTGGGCGGCTGCCATGGCAGCACCGGGCCGCGTTCCATCAACCCGGCAACGGGCAAGGTTTATGGGCCGGATTTTCCCACGGTGAGTGTGCGTGACTGGGTACAAAGTCAGCGCCTGCTGATGCAAGTGTTGGGTATCAGCCGCTGGGCAGCAGTGGTGGGCGGCTCCCTGGGTGCCATGCAGGCGTTGCAATGGGCCATTGACTATCCGGCGCAGTTGGCGCACGCGTTGCTGATTGCCGGCGCCCCCAAATTGTCTGCGCAGAACATTGCCTTTAACGAGATTGCGCGCCAGTCGATTCTTACCGACCCGAATTTTCACGGTGGCCGCTACATGGATGCCAACTGCATTCCGGCCCACGGCCTGATGCTGGCGCGCATGGTGGGACATGTCACCTACCAGTCGGATCACAGCTGGGGCAACAAGTTTGGCCGCACGCTGAAATCCGGTGATCTGGCCCGGGGCCAGGAAGTGGAGTTCCAGGTGGAAAGCTATCTGCATCACCAGGGGCGCTCCTTCTCCCAAACCTTTGATGCCAACACCTACCTGCTGATGACCCGGGCTCTGGATTATTTTGATCCCGCCCGGGAGTTCAATGATGATCTGGTGGCAGCCCTGCGCGCGACCCAATGTGATTTCATGGTCACTGCGTTCAGTACCGACTGGCGCTTTTCGCCCGCGCGCTCCAAGGAAATCGTGGACGCGCTTATCAACGCCGGCAAAAATGTGGTGAGCACGGTCATCGATACTCCCCATGGCCATGATGCCTTCTTGTTGCCGGAACCCAGATATCTGGAAGTGTTCAGCGCTTATATGGAACGCGTGGCCAGATGCCAGGGGGTCACACCATGACCAGCCAGCAGCCTGCACTGCGTACCGATCTGGCCATTATCGCCGACATGATCCAGCCCGGCTCCCGCGTGCTGGACCTGGGTTGTGGCACGGGCGAGCTGCTCGCGCATCTGCAGCGGCAGCGCAACGTCTATGGCTATGGTCTGGATTCAGATCCCAACATGATCAGCGCCGCCATCCGCCGTGGCGTCAATGTGATCGAGCAGAATCTGGACCTGGGACTGGACAACTTCTCCAGCGACAGTTTCGATTTTGTGGTGATGACCGAGGCGCTGCAAGCGGTGCGCCACCCGGATCTACTGGTCGATGAGATGCTGCGGATCGGCCGGGAATGCATTGTCACCTTTCCGAATTTCGGCCATTGGCGCTGTCGCTTGCAGCTGACGTTCAACGGCAAGATGCCGGTGGCCTCCCATCTGCCGCACCGCTGGTACGACACGCCCAATATTCATCTGTGCACCTTTGCCGACTTCGAGGAACTCTGCCGCAAGAAAGGCATCAGTATTCGCCAGCGCTTTGTGGTGGATAACCAGCATCGCAACCGGGCGCTGATCAACTATGCACCGAACCTGTTCGGCACCATCGCCTTCTACCACCTGGGACGGGCCATCTCATGACATCACGCCACCGAAGTCTGCATCGCTTACTGCTTGCCGGCCTCTGGCTACTGCTGAGCCTGCCTGCCCAGGCGGAGCAGGCGGCACGCTTTGCCGATGTGGACGTGCACTATGTGGTGTTCAACACCCTGTTCCTGCAGCCGGAGATTGCACGCCGCTATCAGGTAACCCGGGCCGGCAACCGGGCGCTGCTGAATCTCTCGGTACTGGACAAAGAAGGTGTGCCACAGACCGCACAGCTGTCGGCTTGGTTCACCAATCTGCTTGGGCAGCGTACCGACCTGCAACTGCGTGAAGTGCAGGACGGCGAAGCCATCTATTACCTGGCCGAATTCCGCTACAGCGATCAGGATCAATTGCGGTTTTATGTGCAGGTAACCACAGGCGCCGGCCAGCGTCACAGCTTTGATTTCAGCCAACGCATGTTTCGGGAAGGTTCCTGATGCGCCTGGTGCTGGCCAGTGGCAATACGGGCAAACTGCGGGAGCTGCAAACCCTGCTGGCGCCCCTGAATATCGAACTGATCAGCCAGGCCGAATTGCAAATTGCCGGTGCGCCGGAAACAGCCTGCACCTTTGTGGAAAACGCCTTGCTCAAGGCCAGGCACGCTGCCGCGGAGAGCGGCCTGCCGGCACTGGCTGACGACTCCGGGCTGGTGGTGCCAGCGCTGGGTGGCGAACCGGGCATCCATTCGGCACGCTACGCCGCCGACGCCCAGGGTAACGGCAGCGATGCCGCCAACAATGCCAAGTTGCTGCAAGCGTTGCACAACAATGACCAGCGCAGCGCCTATTTTTACTGCGCTTTGGTGTTGCTGCGCAGCGCCACCGACCCCGCACCGCTGATCGCCACCGGGCGCTGGGATGGCAGCATCGGCCATGCGCCCCAGGGCGCGGGCGGCTTTGGTTATGATCCCCTGTTTCAGGTACGGCAGGCCGATGGCAGCCTGATCAGCGCCGCGGCACTGCCGGCGGCAGAAAAAAATCAGCGCAGTCACCGCGGCCAGGCCGTGGCGCTGTTGCTCCGGTTACTGGCCGAGCACCGACTCAACTGATGCACAACCTGCCACCCCTGGCGCTGTATGTGCACTTTCCCTGGTGCGTGCGTAAGTGCCCTTACTGTGATTTCAATTCCCATCCCTTGGCGGCCGACGGTGATTTGCCCGAACAAGCCTATATCACGCAGCTGCTGGCCGATCTGGCCGCAGATGTAGCCTGGGCCGGCACCCGTCCACTGCACAGCATTTTTATGGGTGGCGGCACGCCCAGTTTGATTTCCGGCGCTGGCATTACCCGGCTACTGCAGGGCATTGCCGCACTGCTGCCCCTGACGTCTGATACTGAAATCACCCTGGAGGCCAATCCCGGCACGCTGGATACGGAGAATTTCTTCGCCTATCGCCAGGCTGGTGTGAACCGGCTCTCCATTGGCGTGCAATCCTTTCAGGCAGAAAAGCTCAAAGCCCTGGGTCGCATTCATGATCCGGCGGCCGCGCATACTGCAGCGGCCCTGGCGCAGCAAGCCGGCTTTACCCGTATCAATCTGGATTTGATGCACGGTTTGCCTGGGCAAAGTGTTGCCGATGCCATGGCTGATCTCAGCACTGCCATCAAATTGGGTGTTGAGCATATCTCCTGGTACCAGCTGACGCTGGAGCCGAAAACCGAATTCGCGCGGCGGCCCCCCGCACTGCCGGAGGAAGAGGTGCTGGCTGGCATTGAGAGTGCCGGCCTGGCGCTGCTGGCCACAGCCGGTTACCAGCGCTACGAAGTTTCCGCCTATGCACAACCCGGCGCCATGGCCAAACATAACCTCAACTACTGGCAGTTCGGTGACTATTTGGGCATAGGTGCGGGCGCCATGGGTAAACTCAGCTTTCTGGATGCCGCAGGTAATCTCAACCTGTATCGCACCAGCAAACCCAGTCAGCCCCGGCTGTATCAACAAACCAGTGCGACCGCATTACGCCAGCAGCAGGCGGTGCCACCGGCGCAACGCACTGGCGAGTTCATGCTCAATGCGTTGCGCTTACAGCAAGGGTTTCCACTGGCGCTGTTTGGTGCCCGCACGGGACTACCGCTGAGCAGCATTGCCAGCGAACTCGCGCAGCTGCAAGCAGAAGGCCTGGTGGTGCAGCAACAGCTGCAGGGCGACACCTGGCTGGTGCTCACACCATTGGGTCAGCGCTTCCTGGATACCCTGGTGAGCCGGTTTCTCTGAGCCGCTCAGTATCGAAACCGGATCCCCAGTCCCGCATTGACGTGATAACGCAGCTTTTCATCGCCGCTGGCATGATCAATGCTCAGGCGATAACGACTACTAGACAGGGTAAGCGCCAACTGCGGGGTAACATTGTAGGCCGCACTCAGCTCGATCCCCTCATACCTGGTATCTCTGTGCTGGATTCTCAGCTTGCTGTAGGGTTTGGCGGTAAGGCTCACATCAAAGGCCGGCATGGGTTGCACCAACACACCCATGTCCAAGCCATACCCAGTGCCGACTACGCCCAGGCTGATGATCTCGTAGTTCAGCGTGCCCCAGAACAAAAAATTCATGCCGCCCTGTTGCCAGGGATAACCCGCACCGACGCCTACTTGGCTGCTCTCGGCGTCCGAGTAAAAGCTGGCCTCCCGGAACCGGTACATGTTGGCACCGGCCCGCACCATGCCATAGGGACCCAGACCTTTGCTGCCCTGAATGCGATAACCACGCAGCGGTGTTTTGTCGGTATCACCCTGCAATCGCGCATGGATCGGAAAATCAATGGCCAGGAAGTCCCTGGCATCTGCCCAAGCTGGCATCGCCACCAGCCCTGAGCCCAGGAGTACAGCACTTGTGATCAATACCCAGTGTTTCCTCATCTTGGTCAGCCTCCTTTTACCCACAGGATGCCCCGCTATGTTGCCGGCAAAAATATGCGGTTAAACTCGCTGCCACTGACTCGGCGGTAAAGCGGGTGCCCGGCTAATGTATCAGGAAAACACGCCTGTCTGCGCGCAACACACCCATGACTAGACCCCTGCGTTTGTTCTGGTCCCGCGGCCATGGCAAACACGACGCCAGCCAGCGCAACGCCGGGGATTGGTATTCGCCGCTACTGTGTGAGCGCTTGAGCGGGCGGCCGGTGCTGTATGCGGATCCCAAGTCCTGTGATCTGGTGGCCGCGGGCAGCATTCTGCATCGACTGCGCAAGTCGCACTGGCTGCACCGCCTGGGTTTGTCCCGCAGCCTGGATATTTGGGGCACCGGCAGCATTCGCCCGCAACCGCTGCCTGGGCAACATCGGGTACATGCCGTGCGCGGCAAACTTACGCAAGGATTACTGCAAGGGTCAGCGCAGGCTGCATTGGGTGATCCCGGTCTGCTGGCCGAGTTGTTGCTGGAGCGGCCACAGCCCAAACAGTTTGCCCTGGGCGTGATTCCGCATTATGTGGATGCGGCCAACCCGGGCATCCAACAATGGACAGCCAGCAGCGCCAATACCTGCCTGATTTCCATATTCACGCCCATACCGGAATTGCTGGCCATGATCAGCCGCTGTGAAACCATCGTTTCCAGCAGCCTGCATGGACTGATCTTTGCCGATGCCTTGGGCATTCCCAACCGGTGGCTGCAGCTGGGTGCGCTGATCGGTGGCGAGCACAAGTTTCTGGATTACTACAGCATCTATAATCTGACGCCCAGCGCATTGCGCCTGGATGATCTGCAACGCTTGCCAGCAACGCAGATTGCCGATGACTACCATCGACCGGGTATTGCCGCTATCAAACAGCGCTTACTGGCGACTTTTCCCCTGCGCTAGCTGCTGGCGGCTGCGCCAGAATGGCCAGCACCGGCAACCAGAAATACAACCAGAACAGGCTCGCCCGCACCAGAATCTGGTCGCCACTGGAGCTGTTGGCCAGCAGTGCAAACAGCAGCATCAGCGCCCAACCGCTGGTCACGGGTGCCGCGCCCTTGCGCAAACCCCGTGCCACACAATAACCCATGATGCCGAGAAACAGGGTAAGGCCCAGAATGCCGGTGCCATAAAGTGTTGCCGCAAAGACGCTGTGCGCACGGCTTACCACCACGCCATCACTCATCACCAGGCTATAGGGAGTGCCGATGCCGCAACCAAACCACAGGTTACAAGCC
>JBJHDG010000089.1:0-8853 GCA_050486425.1 Pseudomonadales bacterium
CTGTTGCGTGACCGCTTGCAGCTCGTAGGCACCAAGTTCGGTTGCGGCATTGCCCAATGTGGGGCCTGCACCGTGCATGTGAACGGTGCGCCGGTCCGGGCCTGTACCACCAGAGCGTTGGATGTGCAGGATGCGGCTATCACCACCATCGAAGGTCTGGCCGGGGCCGAGGACAAACTGCATGCGTTGCAGCAGACCTGGATCGAGCTGGATGTCGCCCAGTGCGGCTTTTGCCAAAGTGGTCAGCTGATGAGTGCGGCAGCGCTCTTGCGTAACAATCCCCGGCCGACAGATGCGGATATTGATCAGGCACTGGCGGGTAATCTGTGTCGCTGCGCCACCTACCCGCGTATTCGTCAGGCCATTCACCAGGCAGCTGCCCGGCTGCAGGCAGGTGACGCATGAACGCAACCTGGCACGGACAACAGGCGCTGCAGGCGCTGGTGCAGGAGCTGCAACAAGCGCCATCACCGGCGGCTATGCAGCTGCGCTTGCAGCCCGTGGATCGACGGACTTTTCTGCGCATGACCGGGGTTGCCGGTGGTGGGCTTATGCTGGCCTTTGCCTTTGGTTGCGCACCCGCTGATGAAACGGCAACCGGCACCGCGGAGATCCCACCGGGACAAACGTTTGCGCCCAACGGCTATCTGCAGATTTCGCACACGGGCATTCTGATTTATGCCATCAATCCGGAAGTGGGTCAGGGTGTGAAAACCGCGTTGCCCATGATCATTGCCGAAGAGCTGGACGCGGCTTGGGATGATGTGCAGGTGCTGCAGGCGGACATAGATCCGGTGCGGTACGGCATGCAATTTGCCGGCGGTTCCCGCTCCGTGCCTCAGCACTGGCTGGCGTTGCGCCGCGCCGGTGCCGTTGCGCGCAAGTTGTTAGTGGCGGCAGCGGCCATTCATTGGCAACTGGATGCCAGCAGTCTGCAGACCCGCGACAGTCATGTCATCGATCCCGCCAGCGGGCGTCGGCGCAGCTACCTGGCCCTGGCCGATCTGGCGGCGGAATTGCCGGTGCCTGATCCGGCCACGGTGAGCCTGAAGCCGGTTAACGAATTTCGTTTGCTGGGCCAGTTCGTAAGCGGCGTGGACAATCCGGCACTGGTGCGCGGTGCGCCCTTGTTTGCCAGCGATCTGCAGTTACCCGGGATGAAGATTGCCACCTATGTAAAGGGTCCGGCGACCGGTGCCCGGGTGGCTGAGGCCAATCTGGATGCGATTCGCGCATTACCCGGGATCCAGGCGGCGTTTGTGCTGGCAGGCAATGGCAATGTGACTGAGCTGATGCCTGGCGTTGCCATCATTGGCGATGATACCTGGGCAGTGCTGCGCGCTCGGCAGCAGTTGCAGGTGCAGTGGGATGAAACTGATGCCGCCAAGGACAGTTGGTCCGCAGGTCAGGCGCAAGCGCGCCGTTTGCGCGTGGACCAGGGTGAATTAGTGGCAGAGAAAGGTGAACTTGCCACAGCCATGGCCAGCGCCGACAAGCGGGTGGAGGCCTACTACGAATACCACTTCGTTGCTCACGCACAGCTGGAACCACAGACCACCCTGGCCTGGGTGCATGATGGCCAGGTGGAACTCTGGGCGCCCAGTCAAACACCAGGTCGCGCCATTCAGAACGTTGCCAATGTGCTGAATGTACCGGTCAGCCAGATCAAATTGCATCAGCAACGTGGTGGTGGCGGATTCGGTCGGCGCCTGGTGAATGACTTTGTCTGCGAAGCCGCGGCCATCGCGCAGCAGGTGGATTACCCCATCAAGCTGCAATGGACCCGGGAAGATGACATGTCCCATGATTTTTTTCGTGCCGGGGGCTTTCATTTCTTGCGGGCAGCCCTGGATACGGACGGTGCCATCAGCGCCTGGCAGCAGCATGAAGTTGCGTTCAGTGCCGATGGCAGTAATCCGGTCACTGGCGCAGGGTTGAACGCCAATGTGGACCCCGCGCCCTTTCTGGCCAACTATCGCTTAACCCGCACGCTGCTGCCTTGGGCTACACCCTGTGGTGCTTGGCGCGCGCCTGGCTCCAACGTGTTTGCCTTCGTGTTGCAGGGATTTTTGCATGAGCTTTCCAGCGCTGCCGGCCGGGATCATCTGGAGTTTCTCTTGGCGCTGTTGGGGGAGCCCAGGCTGCTACAACCGGATAATCCATTTTCGCTGCACACAGGTCGTGCTGCGGATGTACTGCGCCTGGCGGCGGAAAAGGCGGGCTGGGGGCAGGCATTACCACCGGGACGCGGCATGGGGATCGCATTCTATTTCAGTCACGCTGGGCATTTTGCCGAGGTGGTGGATCTGAGCGTGACGGCGGATAAACGGCTGCAGATTCACAAGATCACGGTGGCCGGTGATGTGGGGCCTATCGTGAATCTGAGTGGTGCCCGGGCGCAGGTGGAAGGTTCGGTACTGGATGCGCTAAGCACACTGATGAATCTGGCGATAACTCATGAGCAGGGGCGGGTGCAGGAAACCAATTTTCACGCTTATCCGCTGCTGCGCATTGGGCAGGCGCCGCCGGTGGAAATGCATTTTGTGGCCAGTGATTATCCACCCACTGGGCTGGGCGAGCCTGCGGTACCGCCGTTGGCGCCGGCACTGGCCAATGCCATCTTTGCCGCCACTGGTGAGCGTGTTCGCAGCATGCCACTTTCTAAACTGGGGTATCGCCTTTGAGGGGCTCTGGTCGCTGGTCACGCGGCCAGGCGCAGGCGCCAGGTGTAAGCCATCAGCGGCAGGAATAGCAGGGCGGTAAAGACATAGGGCGCGATGGGCAGCCACTGATACAGGGCGGTGCCCAGTACCGGGCCGGCGGTAAAGCCCAAGGCGGGAATGGAGGCACTGAAGCCGGCCACGGCGCCTTGCTCATCGGCGGTAACGGCCAGCGAGCCGCCGGCGGTAAACCCGGGTGCGGCCAAGCCCATGCCAAAACCCATCACTGCCAGTGCGGCAACGAAAAATCCGGTGCTGGTGGCGCTGGCCAGTAATAGAAATGCCGTGACCATCACCACCACACCCAGGCGCAGCAATGTCAGCGGCGACAGCCCCATGCGTTGCACCACGACCAGCTGCGCCAGCAATGAGGCGCAGGCGGATAGCATCATGGAAATACCCACGGTGCGCGCAGTTTCCTGTCCCGTCAGCACCAATACATCCTGCATCCGAAAGGCAATGGTTTGTTGCACCACGGCAAACCCCATGAACATGAAAAAACCGATGATCATGAACGGCAGGATGCGGGTGTCGGTAATGCGCAGTCGGGCAGTGGGCTCATGCTGGGTGCGGCGGCTGCCGACCCGGGGCAGGTAGCGGGCAATGGCCAGCGCGGCCAGCAGGGTTGCACCGGCCGCGAACCACAGCGGTGTCAACAAGCCGAACACGGCCAACCCGCCGCCTATCGCAGGACCCAGTACGGCGCCCACATTGTTGGCGGCGCCAATGCGCCCCATGCCTGCGGTGCGCTCCGCGGGACTGGTCATGTCCGCCATCCAGGCGCTACTGGCCGGTGGTGTTGCCGACATCACGCAGCTTTGCAGCATGCGCGCCAGAATCAGGGCCAACCACAAGGGCAGGCCGCTGAGCAGTCCGGCGTAGCCCAACCCGAACATGGACGCGAACAGCAGGGTGCCCAGGGTATAGCCCAGTAGGCCGATCAGCATCACAGGTTTGCGGCCCCAGCGGTCACTGACACGGCCCCAGATAGGGCTGGCGAGAAAGAACACCAGGGAGGATGCCGAGATAATTGCGCCCACTTGCACCTCTGCCAGGCCCAGATCACGGCCCAGCGGCGCCAGTACCGCAAACACGATGGTCTGCCCGACGCCAACGGCGATCAATGCAAAAAACAAGCTGGCGAAACCCAGTGCCGGCACTCGCGGCTGGGCGGAGTCGTTAGGGGTCACAGCTGGCTCGGGAGAAATTCTGGAGACAGCAGTATAAGCGGGGAGGCGAGTGCTGTGCAGCAGAAGAAATGAGTCTGCCCGTTACCGGGCAGACTCACGAAGTTCTGCCTGCAGCCGTGTTACAGCGGGGTAACGTTCTCGGCTTGAGGGCCTTTTTGACCCTGCGTAACTTCCATGGTGACCTGTTGGCCTTCCACCAGGGTCTTGCGACCGCCGCCGTTAATTGCACTGTAATGTACAAAGACGTCTTTGCCGCCATCTTGGGCGATAAAGCCGAAGCCTTTGTCATCATTGAACCACTTAACGGTACCAGTAACTGTATTGCCTGCCATATAAACCTCTGTCAATAAATAACACGCCGGCCGAAGCTGACGCTCTTGCGAATTTCGCACGAATATCCGGCATGCCGGATAGCCTTGCGAAGCTTTGTCCACAAACTACGGGACGAAACCTGTGAATTGGCACGGTTAATTGCGCCCACAAAAAATCCATGACTGAGGTTCTGCTCAGCCGGATGTTGGAATAAATCGGGAAGGTGGTGCAACGATCTGTGCTCTTTAGGTAGAACTATTCTGACTGTCTTGGTGAGGATCTGTATCGGGGATCATTCGTAGCAGTCGCTTGCCAGCACTATACACACATTTGCCGGGGGGTGCGCAAGTTATTTTTTCTGGGGCCGGCTTAGCGCCAGCCGGCACGATCGGCAATGCGAACGGCTTCCGCATTATAGCTACCCAGGAGGCTGACATTGATCTCATCCATCACCAAATGCTGCCACTGGGCCAGTGCCGGATGCAACGGCACATCCGCCACCACCGGGAATTCGTAACTGCCGCTGGCAAACAGCGCCTGAGCGGCATCTGATGCCAGAAACTCGAGGAAGGCCAGGGCGTGGGCCGGATTGGGTGCATGTTTGAGCATGCCGGCACCGCCCACATTCACATGCACACCGCGGTCCTGCTGGTTGGGGAAGATCAACCCCACCTGATCTGCAATGGTGCGCTGGGCGGGATCCTCCGCCAGTGCCAGACGCAGAAAGTAATAATGATTGGCTACCGCAAGATCACATTCGCCAGCGGCGACGCCGCGAATCTGGTCGGTGTCACCACCCTGTACCGGACGGGCCAGGTTGGCCAGCATCTGCCGGCTCCAGGTCAGGGTTGCCTCGGGACCGTTGGCCACCAGCATGGCCGCGAGCATGGATTGGTTATAGACATTGTTGGAGGAGCGGATACAGAGCTGGCCACGAAAGCGCGCATCCGCCAGATCCTCGTATCTGCTCAGGGGGGGCTCCGGGTAGACCGCCTTGTTGTAGAAAATCAGGCGCAGGCGGGTGCTGAAACCAAACCAGAGGTTGTCCGGGTGGCGCAGATGCGCCGGTATGCGGGTTTGCAGCAGCGCCGAATTGACTGGCGCCAGAATCCCCGCCTGTTCTGCCCGCCAGAGGCGGCCGGCATCCACAGTAATCAGCACATCGGCTGGGCTGGCCCGGCCTTCCCGACGGATGCGCTCAATCAGCTGGTCGGAATCACCCTGGAGTACGCGCACCTGGATGCCGGTGGCGGCGGTAAAGGCCTGATAGAGCGCCTCATCGGCATCGTAATGCCGGGCCGAGTAGAGATTCAGCTGCGGGTTGGCCTGCAATGACCCGATCTGGAACAGGGTGGTCAGCAGTAGGGCGGCGCCGGCCGTCAACCGCGGAAATTGCATACAACCTCTGGTCATCTGAGTGCTTGCACCTGGATTTGGAGCGGAAGATAATGATAATTACTATCAATAAGCCAAGTCCAGAGGTCTCAGGGCCAAGCAGGTGGATTTACTGATGTCTTCCGCTACCCAACCAGCAACCTTGCAGCTAGCGCCGCCGCCGGCCAGCGTTGCCGGCATGCCGCTGTTGCAGCTGCAGCATTTAACCCATCGTTATCCGGGGGCATCCGCGCCTGCGCTGCACGACGTCAGCCTAAGCGTGGAAGCCAATGAGGTGGTCTGTCTGGTGGGGCCTTCAGGTTGCGGCAAGAGCACATTGCTGCGCATCGCCGCTGGCCTGGAGCCGGCCCAGCAGGGCCGTGTGGCCATTGCTGGCCAGACCATGGCCGAGCCTGCGCAAGGACGCTGGGTGCCGCCGGAGCGGCGAAAGTTAGGGCTGGTGTTCCAGGATTCAGCGTTATTCCCGCATCTGAAGGTGCTGGAAAATGTGGCTTTCGGGCTTGACAAACTAAGTCGGCAAGCCCGGGAGGCCAGGGCCATGGCGCTGCTGGAGCAGCTGCACATGGCGGCCTATGCCAGCACTTACCCGCATACGTTGTCCGGTGGCCAGCAGCAGCGGGTGGCCCTGGCCAGAGCCCTGGCGCCGGCGCCGGCCTTGATGCTGTTGGACGAGCCCTTCTCCAGTCTGGACGCCCGGCTGCGGGATCAAATCCGCGACGACACCCTGCATGTGTTGAAGTCCAGTGGTGCCGGCACGCTGCTGGTAACCCATGATCCGGAGGAGGCCATGTTTATGGCCGACCGGATCGCGTTGCTGCGCCAGGGTCGCATCGTCCAGGTGGGTACGCCGGAGGCGCTGTATTGCCGGCCGCAGCATCCGTTTGTGGTGAACTTCTTCGGCGAGGTTAATCGTCTTGCTGGTGTGGTGCATGCCGGCCGGATTCAGACTGCCATTGGTCCGGTGGATGCCCAGGGGCTGGCTGAGGGCAAGCAGGCGCAGGTATTGGTGCGTCCGGAAGCCTTGCGCGTTGTCAGTGTGGGTGAGCCCAGTGCCAATCACAGCAGCAGTCATGTGATCGCATCCCGATTGCTTGGCCGCTACAGCTTGCTGCATCTGTGTGCACATGCACAGGCCGCGCCTGGTGTTCCCGCCGCTGAGCTGCACTTGCACGCACGGGTGCATGGAGTGTTCCTGCCCGAACCTGGACAGACCATCAGCTTGACGGTGGATGAATCTCAGGTGTTCGTCTTTCCTGCTGAACTGGATGGCGCGCCCACGACAACAGCGCCCTGAACGGCCGCATCCGTTATTTCCAGTGCGGTTTGTGCATGCCCTGGGCGGGATCTGGTCATGGCGCGACTCAGCATAATCACCGGAATAATCCCCACCAGCACGATGGCCAGGGCGGAAGTGGAGGCTTGCGCCAGGCGTTCATCTGACGCCAACTCATAGGCCCTGATGGCCAGGGTGTCGAAGTCAAAGGGCCGCAATATCACCGTGGCCGGCAGCTCCTTGATGACATCCACAAACACCAGAATGCCCGCCGCCAACAAGCTGGTTTTGGTCATGGGAATGTGGATGCGTCTGAGCGTGGCGCCTGGGCTTTGCCCCAGGGTACGGGCGGCGCCATCCATGCTCGGCGTTACTTTGGCCAGGCTGGCATCCACCGCGTTCAGGGACACGGCCAGAAAGCGCACCAGGTAGGCATAGATCAGGGCCACCAGCGTGCCGGTGAAAACCAGTCCCAGACTGATATCCCACCAACGCTCGCTGAACTGGTTCAAGTGCGTATCTAAAAAGCCCAGGGGTACCAACACACCCACTGCAATCACGCTGCCGGGTACGGCATAACCCATGCCGGCGATGCGGGTGCAGATCCGACTTAGTCGACTCTGGGTGAGGCGCGCCGCATAGCCGAGCAGCAGGGCCAGCAGCACGGCCAGCACAGCGGCGATGGTTGCCAGCACCAGGGAATTGCGGGCGTAGTGAAAAAACCGGGTACCCAGGAGCGGATCACCCACTTCCCAGGCCATCTGCAGCAACAGGCCTGCAGGTAGCACAAAACCCAGCAGGACCGGCAGGGCGCATACCAGCAGGGCACTCAAAGCGCACCAGCCGCGTAGTTGGTATTGGGGCAGGGCGCTGTAACGACTGGAAGTATGGAAGAACTGGGCCTTGCCTCTGGACCAGCGTTCCAGTAGTAGCAACGCGAACACAAACAGCAGCAAGGTAGAGGCCAGCTGCGCTGCTGCTATCGGCTGGCCCAGGCTGAACCAGGTGCGAAAGATGCCCGTGGTGAAGGTATCCACGCCAAAGAACTGCACGGCGCCAAAGTCGTTCAATACTTCCATCAGGGCCAGTGCGGTACCGCCGGCGATGGCCGGCCGCGCCAGCGGCAGAGCGACGCTGCCAAACAGGCGCCAGGGGCCGCGGCCCAGCGTGCGTCCCACTTCCAATACGCATACCGACTGCTCCAAAAAGGCGGCCCTACTCAGCAGGTAAACATAGGGATAGAGCACCAGGGTCATCAGGCAGATGGCACCGCCCAGCGAGCGCACATTGGGAAAATAATAATCATCGCGACCCCAGCCGAAAGCTTCCCTGAGCAGGGTTTGCACTGGCCCGGTAAATTGCAGGAAATCGGTGTAGGCGTAGGCGATCACATAGGTGGGTACCGCCAGCGGCAGCAGCAGCGCCCATTGCAGCATATTGCGCCCAGGAAACTTGCACATGGCCACCAGCCAGGCGCTGCTGACACCGATCAGGAGCACACCTGTGCCTACTCCCAGCACCAGCAGCGCACTGTTACGCAGATAACCTGGCAATACGGTAGCAGCCAGGTGTGACCAGATCTCCGCGCTGGGCAAAAGCAGCTGTAGCAGTACCGCCAGCACCGGACAGGCCAGCGCCAGGGTGATGCCAAGACTCAGCAGATGCCAGTGCCAGTTACCTGGTGCTTTGCGGCTGGTGGTGGGCGCTGTGCTGTCGCTCAATTCGTTATACTCCGGCCATCCCGCTGCTTGTCGCAGGCGCGGCCAAGGATACAGAGCAGTGGCGATCTCCGGAACCCCACTGTGGTGGTGGCGGTAGAGTCGCCGTACGCCTGCTTATCCATTAACGTCGGTACCAAACATTTGAGAGCAGCGCCCTGATGGAAGCGATATTCAACGAGTTTGCCCTGCTGTTTGCGGTTTCGGCTGCGGTGGGGTTGGTTGTTTTGCGCCTGCGCCAGCCG
>JBJHDG010000090.1:0-8845 GCA_050486425.1 Pseudomonadales bacterium
GTCGCTGCAGGAACTCGCACAGCGCCTGGGTGTTGCTGCACTGCCGCTCCAGGCGCAGCGCCAGGGTCTCCGCACCCACGGCCAGCAGATGCGCCGACTCCGGACTCAGGGCCGCACCAAAATCCCGCAAGCCTTTCTTGCGCACCTGAGTCAATCCCCAGAGCTGGGGATTACCGCTGCGATAGGGCTCGGCGATATTGGCAAATTGCTGCCAGGGATAATTGCCCAGTTCCGTCACCACGCCACCCAGGGCATTGCCATGCCCACCGATGTACTTGGTCAGGCTCTGCACCACCAGGCTGGCGCCAACCGTTTTCGGCAAAAACAAATAGGGTGAGGTCATGGTGTTGTCCACCACATACACCAAACCCAGGCGCGCACAGAGCTCGCCGATACGCACCAGGTCTGCCACCTGGGTGCGCGGGTTGGCGATGGTTTCTACAAACACCAGCTTGGTTTCCGGACGCAACGCGGCTTCCACATTGGCCACATCGGTGGCGTCCACGAAGCTGACCGCCACCCCGTGATCACCAAAGCTGTTGAACAGGCTGTTGGTGTTGCCGAACAAAAAGGCGCTGGACACCATGTGATCGCCAGCCTTGAGCAGTGCAAACAGGGCGCTGCCAATGGCCGCCATGCCGGTACTGAAACAAACACTGGCCAGCCCTTGCTCCATGAGCGTGACCTTGGTGGCCAGGGCTTCTACCGTGGGATTGATCTGCCGGCCGTAGGAATAGCCTTTCTGCTTGCCCTGGAACACAGCGGCAAGTTCGTGGGCATCTTCATAGCCATAGGCCACATTGTGATGCACCGGCTTATGCAAGGCCTGGTGCTCGATGCCGTCCCGCCGGTCGGCATGCACGATGTCAGTGGTGAATCCGGCCATGGCGCCGCTCCGGGGAAAACGCGCAATATACTTGAAGGCGGCCCAAACCCGCCAGGGCGGGCGATCAGGCGGAGCTGGGCAGGGGGTGGGCGAACAAAGACAGGTTGGGGCCGTCCAGCGCCTGATGCAAGGTCGCCTCAAAGGAGTTGGCGGCAAGCAATGCGCGCAGCTCGGTGGCCGGCAGGGCATGACTGAAGATAAAGCCCTGCACCTCGGAACAACCATGGGAGAGCAGATACTTCAGCTGCACCCGGTTCTCCACGCCTTCGGCAATCAGATCCAGCTTCAAGCCCCGGGCCATGGCGACGATGGCGTCAATAATGCTGGCACCGCCGCGATCGGCGCGGATATCGCCAACAAAGCTGCGATCAATTTTCAGGGTGTTGATGGGAAAGTGCTGCAGGTAACTTAGTGAGGAATAGCCTGTGCCGAAATCGTCGATGGCAATATTGACCCCATGCTCACGCAATGCGCGCAGCTTGGGCACCACCACTTCCATATCCTGCATCAGGGTATTTTCCGTGATTTCCAGCTTCACCATGCGTGGATCCAGATCCGCCTGGCGCAGGCTGGTCACGAAGCGCTCCAGAAAACGCTCCTGCTCCAGCTGATAGACCGACATATTCACCGACAACCGGATCGGCCCCAGGCCCAGCCGATGCCATTCCGCCACTTCGGCAAAGGCCGTGGCCTGTACCAGTTCATCCAACTGGGTGATAAGCCCGGTCTCCACCGCCACCTGCAGAAAATCCGCCGGTGCCACCAGCCCAAGGCGTGGATGTTGCCAGCGCACCAGGGCTTCCACACCCGAGATACGCCCGGATTGCAGATCCACCTGGGGCTGATAGAACACACGCAGTTCGCCCCGGCTCAAGGCATTGCGCAATTCCCGCTCCAGTGACAGGCGCGTGGAAAACTGGCTGTTCATTTCATCCGCAAAGAACTGATAACCGTTCTTGCCCCGCCCCTTGACGTGATACATGGCGATATCCGCGCTTTGAATCAACGCCTCCACGGAATCACCCGCTTCCGGATACATGGCGATGCCGATACTGGCGCCCACAAAGAGCTCATGACCATCGATGATGAAGGGCGCGCTCAGCTTGTCAAGAATCTTGCTGGCGATCACCGCCACATCATCCCGGGTGCGCACCTCCGGCAGGAGCAAGGTGAACTCATCACCACCGAATCTGGCCAGGGTGTCACCCCGGCGCAGGCAGCTCTGCAAACGACTGGCAACCGCCTTGAGCAGACGATCACCCATGGTGTGACCCAGGGTATCGTTCACCAGCTTGAATCGGTCCAGATCCAGGAACATCACCGCCAACCGGCGCCGGTTACGTCTGGCTTGCGTAACCGCCAGGGACAGGCGGTCCTTCAGCAACGCCCGATTCGGCAGATGCGTTAACAGATCGTGATAGGCTTGAAAATTGATGACCTGCTCGGCCTCTTTGCGCTCGGAAATATCCCGCGCCGTACCATAGGTGCCGATAAAGCCTTCCTTGCTGCGTTCACCTGGATCCCGATACACACCCATGGCGGTGAGTTCCACCCACAGGCTTTGGGCCTGACCCGCCTGCACCGCGCTGGCCTCGGGATTGCGTCGCAGCCGCAGCTCCACATGCTGGGCTGCACGATCGCCGGTACGTCGCTCATTGATCAGATAGCGGGCTGCTTCGAGATCGTCCGGGTGCACCAGTACGCTGTAATGCCGCCCCAGCAGCTCGGATTTGGCAAACCCCAGCAGGCTTTCCACGCGTTCATTGAGAAATCTGAGACAGCCGTGCCGATCCAGCATGTACACCAGGTCCGGTGAGCTGTTGACGATAAATCTGTGCAGCGCCTCAGAGTCCCGCAGACGCACTTCCATCTCGGCATGGCTGCGCTCCAGACGGCGATGCCGCTCGGCTTTTTCCATGACATTGATGAGCTCTGCCGCCTCATAGGGTTTTTTCACGAAGTCAAAGGCACCGCAGGTGAGCGCCTGCTTCACCCCAGCAAAGCTGGCATCACCGCTCACCACAATCACCGTGGGTTGTTGGCGTGCGGCACCCCGTGCCGGTCTGGTATTGAGGTATGCCAACACATCCATGCCACTCACATCCGGCATGATCAAATCCAGCAACACCAGATCGAAATCCTGTTGCTGCAATGCGGCTATGGCAGCTGCACCACCCCGGGCTTCCACCACCGGATAACCGTGCAAACGAATGATTTCACTGAGGCTGGCGAGCAGTTCCGGCCGGTCATCCACCACCAGCACGGAAGCGGGATGGGCATTGGGCTGGCCGTCGGTGGCCGCCTCCATGGCGGGCACTGCAAATTGCCGCAGGAGACTGACATAAGCCTGTTGAGGATTGGGTGTGGCTGGCTTGGGCTTCTCACCCATCTTTTTTTGGAATCCCCGTAACCCCGCAATGCGCCGACCTTAAGCCTTACCAGCACCATTTTCCAGCCCCCGATGGCAATTATTTGCCTCGGTCTAATGCTGGTTCAGGCGCTGTCTGTTGGTGCCAACCAAGCCTGCACAGTCGCACCATGGGCGCGCAGTTGTTGCAGCAACTGCGCATCCGCCGGCTTGCTTACCGCAGCTTCAGCCTGGGCAATGGCCTGCACATAGTCGGCGAGGCTGAGCCAGGGCACTGGGTCGGCGGGTTCAAGCTTGGCGCGGACAAATTCGCGCCAGTGCTGCTGCTCGACAGGATCCAGCGCCCCTGCCCTGGCCCGGAGCCGAAACAGCAGCGCCGACAAACGGCTGTCCGCAAACCCCGGATCCGGCACCGGCACGCCCTCACGCAACTGGGCCAGCACCGCATTGCAACGTGCACGATCGGTATCACCGATAAAGCCCTGATACAGGCCCGCATCCACATCGTCTGCCAATGACGGCGGCGAGCGTTGGTACATGGCAGTCAACTTGGCCGTCAATGCACCTTGCTGATTTGCCTGCAGCAGACGCTGAAAATTGCGCTCGATCTGCGCCTGCTGCCAGCCCAGGCGCCGCCAATCTTCTGGCCGCAGGACGTTCATCGGTGCCACAAAGGGGACCCGGTTGGCCCGCACTTCCTTCAGGCGCAGCGCGGGCCCCTGTTGGGGCGCAAATACCAACGCGGACAAGGCTTCGGCCTCCAGGTTCAGCAAAGGCTCCAGGTTGCTCAGCAGATCCACCACGATAATGGCATTACGATTTTGCGGATGTGCCAGCAGCGGCATGATGGGCGCCGCGCAAAACTGCTCCCTGGGCAGATGACCGCTCACATGCACACAAACGCTGGGCCGCGCTGGCCGCAGCAACTGCAGCACCTGGGCGCGCTGACGCAAACTCAGATAGTACTGAAACAATTTGGGTTGCTGTTGCCGCAGCAGACGCGCCAGGCCGATGGTGGCGCGCACATCCGACAGCGCATCATGTGCCTGGCCGTGGGCAATGCCGTTAGCAGCCGTCAAGGCTTCCAGGCGGTAAACCGGCAAACCCATATCCTGCGGCCAATTGATACCTTCCGGCCGCAAGGCACCGGCTGCGCGCACCAGATCAATGATGTCCCAACGGGAATTACCGCCTTGCCACTCCCTGGCATAGGGATCCAGCAAATGGCGATAGAAGCCATAGCGAATAAATTCGTCATCAAAACGCAGACTGTTGAAGCCGGCCACACAGGTGCCGGGTTGGCCAAAGCGCTGGGCAATGCGCTGCATGGCGGTGAACTCCGGTAATCCCTTGGCATTGACCAGCTGTGGTGTGAGCCCTGTCACCAGACAGGCCATGGGATGGGGCAGCACATCCAACGGCAGCTGCACGTATTCGCAGGCGCTCTCATCCAGTTCATTGAGCTCAGTATCGGTGCGGATGCCGGCAAACTGAATAATGCGATCCCACTTCGGATCCGTGCCCGAGGTTTCCAGATCGTACCAATAGAAGCTGGGTGCGGCGGTTTGCTGCATGCCACTGATATCTCTAGACTCCGGCAGTTGTGATCAGCTTGCGGTGTGCTGCCGGCTTTGGCAACCGCTAAACCTACACCAAACCTATAACGCCAAACTAATAACAATAGGGCCCGCATGCACGCAGCCTTCAGTCCCGTCAAAGCCGCCGCCCTGGTACTGGGGCCGCTGCTCGCCCTGCTGGCCGGCTGGCTACTGGTGCAGGCAGGACACGGCAGCGCGGCTGGTGTCACTCTGGGCATCACCCTGCTCTGCGTGATCTGGTGGGTGTTCGAGCCCATTCCCATTCCGGCCACCTCGTTGTTGCCCCTGGCGTTGTTCCCCGCTACCGGCGTGTTGTCACAGCGCGCGGTATCCGAAGCCTATGGCAACAATCTGATTCTGTTGTTGCTGGGCGGATTTATTCTCTCCACCGCCATGGAAAAAAGCGGCGCCCATCGTCGCATCGCCCTGAACATGGTGCGTCTGTTTGGTGGCAACAGCAGTCGCGGCCTGGTGTTCGGTTTTATGGCCGCCGCCGCTGCGCTGTCCATGTGGATCTCCAACACGGCCACCACCTTGATGTTGCTGCCCGTGGCCTTGGCAGTGCTGGAACGGGCACCGGATCCTAAGCTGGCAGCACCACTGCTGCTGGGTATTGCCTACGCTGCCAGCCTGGGTGGCATAGGCACACCCATCGGTACACCACCCAATGTGATCTTCATGGGTATCTATGAAACCACCACGGGTAACAGCGTGGCATTCAGTACCTGGATGACCTGGGCGGTACCCATTGTGCTGGTATTCCTGCCCCTCATGGCGTTGTGGCTGACCCGGCACCTGCATTACAAGGGCAGCTTTGCCATGCCCGAGCCTGGGCCCTGGTGCGCAGCAGAGGTGCGGGTATTGGTGGTGTTTTCCTTGACCGCGTTGGCCTGGATCACCCGCACCGAACCTTTCGGTGGCTGGCACACCTGGCTGGGCGTGCCCTACTCCAACGATGCCATTGTGGCGCTGGTGGCAGTAGTACTGATGTTCATGATCCCCAATGGCCAGGGTGGGCGCTTGCTGGATTGGGAAACTGCGGAACGCATTCCCTGGGGCATGTTGATCCTGTTTGGTGGTGGCATCGCCATTGCCAGCGCCTTTGAAGCCTCGGGACTCTCCACCAGCATCGGCGACGCCATGTCCGGCCTGGCCCGTTGGTATCCGCTGCTACTGATGCTGGCGGTCTGTCTGGCGGTCACCTTCCTTACCGAAGCCACCAGCAATACCGCCACCACCTCCCTGCTAATGCCAATCCTGGCAGCCACCGCCATCGGTGCCGCCATCGATCCGCGCCTGATGATGGTACCAGCCGCCATGAGCGCCAGTTGCGCCTTTATGCTGCCGGTGGCCACGGCGCCCAACGTGATCATGTTCAGCACCAGCCGTTTCCCGCTGACCCGCATGGTGCGGGAAGGGCTGATGCTGAACCTGCTGGGCGCGCTGATTATCAGCCTGGGCTGTTACCTGCTGATTCGTTGAGCGCGGCTTCCACCGCTGCCACCAGCGCCGGATCCTCAGCGGTGACCTTGGGGTTGAACCTGGCTTGCACCTGGCCATCCCGGCCCACCAGGAATTTCTCGAAGTTCCACAGGATATCGCCAGGAAAGGCTGCATCTGGACCCGCCAACCACTGATACAGCGGATGCCGACCTTCGCCGTTGACCTCAACCTTGGCCGTCAACGGAAAGCTGACATCAAAGGTGGTGCTGCAGAAATTCTGAATCTCGGCTTCGGTACCCGGCTCCTGGCCCGCAAACTGGTTGCAGGGCAGACCCAACACCATCAGGCCCTGTTGCTGATAACGCCGGTACAATGCCTCCAACCCCTCATACTGGGGTGTCAGGCCGCATTTGCTGGCCACATTCACCAGCAACACCGCTTTGTTTTTGAACTCGGCCAAAGGCAACGGCTGGCCAGAAATGGCAGGCAGGGAAAACTGGTACAGGTCGGTCATGGGTAAATCCTCGGACTGAAATACTTGGACTGAAATAACTGAAACAGATGAAACGGATGCAAACAAAAGCAGAGGTCAGACAAAACGCTCGCAAAGAAGTTGCATCGACCGCTGGGCACTGGCACAGAATCCCGGCTTGTGATATTTCAGCACATCCTGAAATTGGGCCCATGACAACAGCACATAACCACGACTCATAACAACAGCCCATAACAATAGTAAGGGGAATCAAGCGTGGGAACTCTGCGCGGCGTGCTGGCCACGGTCTGCATGCTGATCAATACGGCACTGCTGGCCAGCATCCTGATCCTGATGGGTTTGCTGCGGCCGCTGCTGCCCAGCAAGCGCCTGCGGCATGGCTTTGGCGGCTGCATGAACCGCGTGCTGGATCAATGGGTGACGCTGAACAACGCCTGGATGCGCTGGCTGGGCGTGACCCAGCTGGAAATCCAGTGGGACCTGGCGCAACCGCTGCAGCCGAAACGCTGGTACCTGGTTATCGCCAATCACCAGGCCTGGGCCGATATCCTGATCCTGCAGCAGGCGCTGCTGCGACAAGTCCCGCCCATCAAGTTTTTTGTGAAACGCCCGTTGATCTGGCTGCCCTTTGCCGGTATCGGCATGTGGCTGCTGGATTTCCCCTTTCTGCGCCGCTATGGCAGTGCGCAACTGGCCGCCAACCCGGCGCTGCGACAAGTGGATCGCCAAGCCACCCAAGCGGCTTGCCAGAAATTCCGGCGCCATCCCACCAGTGTGCTGAATTTCGCTGAGGGCACCCGTTTCACACCAGCGAAGCAGCAGACACAGGCAGCGGACTTTCAGCATTTATTGAAGCCAAAAATCGGCGGTATCGGCTATGCCCTGGAAGCCCTGGGGGACCAGCTGCACCAAATTATTGATCTCACCATCGTCTACCCTGACGGGATCCCCAATTTCTGGCAGTTCCTCTGTGGGCGCTGTCCCCGGGTGATCATCCATGTCCACAGCATGGCGGTGCCACCGGCATTGTTGGCGGCCGCTGCCGATTTGGATGGCGCCGGACGCGAGACGCTGCAACACTGGGTCAACCAACGCTGGCAAGCCAAGGATGCACTGATCCATCAGCTGCGCACCGACCATGTATAACGAATTCTTCCGCTTTCGCCGCACGCCCTTTTCCATCGCCCCGGATCCGGGTTTCCTGTATCTGAGTGCCAGGCACCGGGAAGCCCTGGCACATCTGTTGTACGGCCTGAAAACCGACGGCGGCTTTGTGCTGGTGACGGGGGAGGTAGGCACCGGCAAAACCACGCTGATCCGCAGCCTCATCGACCGGGTACCCGAGAATCTGGATCTGGCCTTTATCCTCAATCCCAGACTCAGCGCCAAGGAACTGCTGCAAACCCTCTGCGATGAACTGCATGTGCCGGTAACCGGCAGCATCAACGAAGGCATCAAACCCTGGGTGGATGCGCTGACCCAACATCTGTTGGCCAGCTATGCCGCCGGCCGCAGCACGGTGATGATTATCGATGAGGCGCAGAACCTGGCACCGGATGTGCTGGAGCAAATCCGGCTGCTTACCAACCTGGAAACCAGCACCCACAAGCTGCTGCGCATCATCCTGGTGGGGCAGCCCGAGCTGGACCGGATGCTGGACAGCCGTGAACTGCGCCAACTGTCCCAGCGCATTACTGCCCGCTGTCACCTGGGCCCATTATCCTGGCCTGAGACCCGCGCCTATGTGGCCCATCGTTTGACCCTGGCGGGTGGCCATCCCGGCCAGATCAGTCATTGGGCGCTGCGCACCCTGTACCAATACAGTGGTGGTGTACCCAGGCTGATCAATCTGATTGCGGATCGCGCCCTGCTCGGCGCCTATGTGGAGGCCAATCCTCAGGTCAGCCGCACCATTGCCCAGCGGGCAGCCATGGAAGTGCTGGGCCAACGCCAGGCCAGACGCCGGCGCTGGCAGCCGCTGGCGCTGGGTGGCGCGGGCGCAGCGCTGGTGCTGGCATTGGCGCTCTGGGCGCTGCTGCCGGCCAAATTGCCGGAGG
>JBJHDG010000091.1:0-8726 GCA_050486425.1 Pseudomonadales bacterium
GTCCCGGATCTTGTAGCGAAGGGCCCGCTCGCTCAGCTCCAGGAGCTCCGCCGCCTCCCCCCCCCGCCCCCCAGTCCCCGCCAGTGCCCGCACCATTAGCGTGGCCGACTGCGAACCGGCATTGCCACTGGAAGCAACAATGAGGGTGAGAAAAAACGCCAGCGCGAACACGCTTTGGATGGTGTCTTCAAAATGGGTGATGACCAGGCCGGCCAGGATATTGATAAACACCAGCAGCACCAGCCAGCCAGCCCGTTTTCGATACAGCAGTGTCGGTTGCGCGTCCTTCAGGCTCATTTCCAGCACGCCGACACCACCGATCTTGTGGAAGTCTTCCGTGCTTTCTTCCTCGATGACGTCCAGCACGTCATCCACAGTGACTATCCCCAGCAGCAGGCCACTGCGATCCACCACCGGCAAGGTGGTGATGTCGTAATGCTGAATCATGCGGGCTGCCTCGGCCTGATTCTCGCCGGCTTCAATGCTGACCACAGGACCGGATACCAGATCTTCCACCTTGGTCTCCGGTGCTTCCAAAACCAGGCGCTTGAGGCTCACGGTACCATGCAGATGCCCTTGGCGATCTGTCACATACAGGGTGTTGACCCATTCCCCCTGATCGCCCACCGCGCGCACATAATCCAGGGCCCGCGCCAGGGTCCAGTCGGGACGCACGGTGACGAACTGGGTATTCATCAAGCGCCCGGCACTATATTCCGGATACCCGAGCAATTTCAGGGCCTGCTTGACCGCTGTTGGCGTGAGTAGCTTGAGCAGTTCTTCCAGCTTGTCGCCGGACAGTGATTCCAACAGGGCGGTGAGGTCGTCTGGTGGCAGTTGTTTCAGCAGATAACGCCCGTCATCGGCGTCCAGGGTCATCAGCAGTGGGTACTGGGAAGCGGGATCAATGTAGGCGAACACATCCGCCCAGCGCTCGCGGGGTAGCTCCGCCAGTGCCAGCACTACCTGTTCCGGCGCCTCGGCTTCCAGCGCTTCGGCAATGTCCTGTACATGCAGTTGCTCATAGTGCGCGGCCAGTTCCGTCCAACGCTGTTCCGCAATGAGTTCCTGCAACATCTGGATGACGGCGTTCTGCTCCATGGCAAGCTCCTGGGTTCACCTTTGGTTCTGGCCGGCATGGAAGCAGGCCAGGACAACGGATTCGGGCTGAGCCAGTTTCAGACAGACCTGTGACACCAGGATGTGCCTAGTTACTGGCGCAGCAATCAGGGAAGCTGGAGCAGAAGGTCCTGCCACTTCCCGCCAGGGTCGGCGGTCAGCAGGACGGCGGGAGAGCCGGGGGTGCCTAGCGCGCGAACCTGTTACGTTCGGGTTGAGTCGGGTAACAACTACTAGGGTCCAAGGATTGTAGTCCTCTGCAGACAAGGCGCCGGCAGTTTACCGCAGCAAGCTGAAAGCGCAACCGGTGCGCCGGCAAACTGTGGTGCAAGTCCTGTCTGCGTGAGCAGTCAATCTGGTGAGTGCAGGCTGAGTGTTGTGGTGCCGTCGGCTTGCCGCAATGTCAGTAGGTGGGTTATGCCGTCAGCCGTCAGTGCCAGGCTCAGATTGTGGAGCAGGGCGGTGGGGTCTTCTGTTGCGGCCATCTCGCCTTGGACTACGCATTGATCGGGTTCGACACGTCGGATCTGCAAACGGATATCAGGATGTGTTGTGGCAACCAGGGTCGCTGAGTAATCGGCTTCCAGTCCCGCCATATCGAGCACCGTGGCCAACTCAGGCAGGTCGCGGCTGAACCAAAGCCGGCCCTCAATCTGCATGGCTATCAACCTGCATGGCTGTCAGTCAGCAATTGTTGCAAACGCGCCAGACTGGGCCCGATCTCCTCATGTAGAACCAGGTCGGCAATAGTATCCAGGGGCGTGGGCTCCCGGTTCAGGACTACCAGCTGGGCGCCCAGGGTTTTCGCCAGTTGCGGGAAGCCCGCGGCGGGATACACCTGCAAGGAGGAGCCAATCACCAAAAACAGGTCGCAGTTTTCCGTAACCTGCTGTGCCCGCGCCATTTCCAGTTCCGGCATGGCCTGGCCAAAGGAAATGGTGGCGGATTTGATGATACCGCCACACTGACGGCAGGGGCTGACATTGCCCTGTTGCCGGAACTCCGCCCGCAGGTCTGCCAGTTCATAGCGCTGCTGGCAGCGCAGACATTTGGCATAGGTGCCATTGCCATGCAGCTCAATAATCTTGTCGGTGGGGATCCCTGAGGCCTGATGCAGGTTATCGATGTTTTGGGTGATCAGGGCTTGCACCTTGCCCTGCTGCACCAGCTGCGCCAGAACCTGATGCCCAATATTGGGTGTTGCCCGCTCCATTTCGCCAGGCCCCTCAAAGCGCCGCCGCCAGGCTTCCTGGCGCACGCTGGCGGAAGCGATGAAATCCTGGAATTCAATGGGTTTGATTTTGTTCCAGCGGCCACTGCCCGGGCTGCGAAAATCCGGGATGCCGGATTCCGTGCTGATACCGGCGCCGGTAAACGCCACCATGGCATTGGCAGCCCTGACCATATCGCGCAGACGGGTAATTGCATCCATGGCAAACATTATGCCGCGGCCTTGGGTGTGGAGGGAAATCAGCGGGGAGAAAAAGAAAACGGCCGGACGAGCCGGCCGTCAGCGCATGCAAAGGGAATATTCGCGCTAGTCAACCTGCGCGAGCGAAATGCTTGCCACATTGGCCGCTCGTGCAGAATCCATTACATGAATCAGGGCATCGGTGGTGGACTGCGGATGCGGACGGATCACCACCGGAGCTTCCGGGTTTTCCGCCGACAGGCGTTCAATATTGGCGCGCACATTGCGCCAATCCACGTCACGCTGGGAAATGCGGATGCGGTCCCGGTCGGAGATTTCCACCATGATGACACGTTTGGTGGGATCTACTTCGGTTATCGGCTGATTCGGATCCGGCGGCGTCACCACCAGTCCTTTCTCGTTGATGAAGGTGGCCGTCACGATAAAGAAGATCAACATGATAAACACCACGTCCAGCATGGGCGTCAGGTTGATCTGGGCCTCGTCGTCGTCCGTCCCCAATGAGAATCTACGTCTCACCGTCCCTCCATTTCCTTTGTAATCAATAGGTTAGCCGTTGTTGTGCGGGCCGGAGCGCGGGTTTCGCGGTGGCCGGCACGCAGGGGCAGGGAACGGATCTTACCCCAAGCCGAACCCTTTGGCATCAGCCATCACCAGAGATTCATCTGCCGGGGCCAAACTTTCCTGGAGCAACTGTTTACAAATCCAGCCCCGGCAAAAACGGCTTTCCAGTAAGCTTGTCAGCCCCAGCAGTGCAGGAGTGAAGGATGGCCAGGGAGCGCCTACTCGGTCTGACCCCGATTCAGCAGGGGATGGTCTTTCATCAGCTGGTAAACCCGCGCGATGGCGTGGATCTGGAGCAGATTTTGATCCGTCTGCCCCAAGCGCCGACGGTGAGCTGTGTGGCTCAGGCCTGGGCCCTGGTGGTGGCGGCGCGGCCGGCGCTGCGTCGGTATTTGGTAGCCGGCGCGGCCGGCGACTACCAGTTGCAGACCCAGGAAAACTTCGTCCCGGAACTGGTTCAGCTCCCGCCGGAAACTGACCTGGAAGCCTGGCTGCTGGGCGACCGGGCGCAGGGCTTTGACCTGTTCAGCCAGGTGCCCATCCGCCTGGCGCTGCACACTGGCCCGGCCGGACATCATTGCATTTGGACCTTTCACCACTTGCTGTTGGACGGGCGTTCCTTTCCGGATGTGCTGGTGGAAGTGTTTGATGCCTACGATGCACTGCTGGCCGGCCAGCAGCCAGAATTCGCCCCCCGCCCGGATACCCAGGCGTACCTGGATTGGCTGGCCCTGCAGGATCAGGCTGCCCTCCTGGACTATTGGCGCCATCTGCTGGCCGATCTGAATACGGGCACCCTGCTTGCGCCGCAGCTGCTGCAGGCTGATATCCACAGCCTGCCCTTTGCTGCCCGCCGGCAACACGAACTCCAATTCAGCGCCCAGGATCACCAGCAACTGCTGGCCGCCGCCGGCAGGCTGGGTGTCAGTCTGAATATCCTGGTGCAGGCCGCCTGGGCCACCTTGCTGGCCAGATACCTGGATCAGAACCAGGTGCTGTTCGGGGTGACCCGGGCCGGCCGCGCCGGTCATGTGGCGGGCGCTGCGCAAATGCTGGGGGTGTTTATCAATACCGTGCCGGTAAGGGCGGACCTCAGTGGCAGTGGCTACGAGCTATTGCGGGCGCTGGGCGCCCAGCAGTTGGCCGCAAGGCCCCATGAACAGCTGCCGCTGGCGGCCTTGCAGCAGGCGCTGGGGTGGCAGCAGCCCCTGTTCGACACCCTGGTCATGTTTGACCACGAAGTGCTGGATGCCAGTCTGCAACGGCTGCGGCCGCAATGGCAGGGGCGGGAGTTCGTGCTGCGGGAACAGACCCCTTATCCGGTAACCCTGTACGCCTATGCCGAACCCGGTCTACTGCTGCGGCTGGTGTGGCACCCAGAAGCGTTATCGGTGCAGCAGGGGCAGCTGCTGCTGCAGCATCTGCGACAGCTGTTACTGGCCCTGTGTGCCGACCCGGGCGCGCCCCTGCGCAGCCTGCCCATGTTCACCCCGGCAGAGCAACAGGCGCTGCAGCAGGCAGCCCGGGAGACCCGCTTGGCAGTACCTGCGGAAACCATTGATGCGGCCTTCCAGCGTTGCGTTCAAGCGCAGCCAGACGCGGTGGCGCTGGTGGCGGCGGAGCAGCGCTACAGCTATCGCCAATTGCAGCAGGCGGTGGCGGCGGTGGTCCAGTCACTGCAGGCGCAGGGGGTAATGCCTGGCGCCGTGGTCGGCGTGAGTCTGGATCGTTCAGCGGCGCTGGTGGCGGCGTTACTTGGCGTGATTCAGGCGGGGGCAGCCTATTTGCCGCTGGATCCTGAATATCCCCTGGAGCGCTTGCAGTTCTGCGTGGCCGATGCCGCGGTACCACTGGTGATCACCCAGCGCAGCTACGCCAACAGATTCCAGGGTCTGGGCGTACAGTTGCTGTTTCTGGATGACCTGGCGTTCGCCGATGTTGAGCCCGGATCGGCAGTTGAACCCATGCATCTGACCAACCCGGCAGCCTTGGCCTATCTGATCTACACCTCCGGCTCCACCGGCAAACCCAAGGGCGTGATGGTCAACCATGCCAATGTCATCAATTTCTTTGCTGCCATGGACGCTTACCTGGATGTAAGCGGCGAAAAACGTTGGCTCGCGGTTACCAGCCCATCGTTTGATATTTCTGTGCTGGAACTGCTTTGGACGCTGACCCGTGGTTTTGAAGTGGTGTTGCACCGGGCACGGGATCTGCGCGCTGATGCCGCCGCCCGGGTGCCGTCCTTCAGCTTGTTTCATTTTGCCAGCGGCATGGATGCCAATGATCCGGACCCCTACCATTTGATTCTGGAAGCAGCGCGCTTTGCCGATACCCATGGTTTCGAGGCCATCTGGTCGCCGGAACGGCATTTCCATGATTTCGGTGCGCCTTATCCCAATCCCTCGGTCATGAACGCTGCCATTGCCACCATTACCCAACGTTTACAGCTGCGCGCGGGGTCGGTGGTACTGCCGCTGCATTCCAGTTTCCGGGTGGCAGAGGAATGGGCGCTGGTGGATCGCATTTCCAAAGGGCGTGTCGGTATCGCCTTCGCGTCCGGCTGGCAGCCCAACGACTTTGTATTGGCGCCACAAAATTACGAAGCACGCAAACAGCTGATGTTCGATCAGATCGAAGCAGTGCGCACGCTCTGGCGTGGCGGCAAGGTCGCCGCCCTGAATCCCAAGGGTGATGAAGTGCAGCTGGGTACCTATCCGCAACCGCTGCAGAAAGAACTGCCGGTTTGGATTACCGCCGCCGGTAGTCCGGAGACGTTTGCCCGCGCCGGTGCCATTGGCGCCAATATCCTCACTCATATGCTGGGTCAGACGCTGGAGGATTTGGCGGCACAGATTCAACGCTACCGACGGGCCCGTGCCGACGCCGGCTTAGATCCGGCCACCGGCCGCGTCACCATCATGGTACATACCTTCCTGGGTCGCGATACAGCAGCCGTGCGGGAAATGGTGCGCCAGCCGCTTAAGGACTATCTGAAAAGCTCCGCCAGCTTGGTGGGTAATTACGCTGACGCCTGGACCGCGTACAAGCAGGGTGCGGGTACCAGTGTTTCCGCCAATGCCATCAATGAGCTGACCGATGCCGAGCGGGAAGAACTCTATGACTTTGCGTTTGAGCGCTATTTCGAAAGCAGTGGCCTGTTCGGCGCGGTGGACAAGGCGCTGCCCTTGGCCAAGGGCTTGCAGCAGGTGGGTGCGGATGAAATTGCCTGCCTGATCGACTTCGGTGTAGCCCCGCAAACCGTGCTGGATCATCTGCCATTTATCGACCAGTTAAAAACCCGCCTGGCACAAGAGCTAACCCTGGCTGGCGCAGAAGAAGCTGATGTGGTGCAGGACATCAAGCGCTATGGCATCAGTCATATGCAGTGCACACCCTCCTTGGCGCGCATGATTCCCATGCTGACGCAGCAGGCGGCAGAGCTGGCGAGTTTGCGACAGCTGCTGATCGGTGGTGAAGCCTTACCGCTGGATCTGGTGCAACAGTTGTACGGATTGCTGCCAGCGCAGGCGCAAATTTTGAACATGTATGGCCCCACGGAAACCACCATTTGGTCAACGACCGACTTGATTTCGCGGGATGCCACTGGTGTCAGTATTGGCCGGCCCATTGCCAACACCCGCTGCTACGTGCTGGACAGCCAGCGGCAATTGGTGCCAGCAGGGTTTGTTGGCGAGCTGCATATCGGTGGTGCTGGCGTGACCCCGGGCTACCATCAGCGCCCCGAGCTTACCGCAGCACGCTTTTTCGAGCTGGCACTGCCACAGGGTAGTGACCGGGTGTACGCCACCGGAGATCTGGTACGGGCATTGCCGGATGGACGCTATGAATATTTGGGGCGCAGCGATTTCCAAGTGAAGGTGCGTGGTCACCGTATTGAGCTGGGTGAGATCGAAACCCATCTGCGCACGCTGCCGTCGGTGCAGGATGCGGTGGTGGCGGCACAGCAAGACAGTGCAGGCAGCCAGCAGCTGGTAGGGTATCTGGTGCTGGCGCCGGAAATGCAATTGGATGCCGAGTCTATCAAGCAGCAATTGCGCGAACATTTGCCGGAGTTTATGGTGCCTGGCACCCTGATGCAGCTGCCAGCATTGCCATTGACACCCAACGGCAAGGTTGACCGCAATGCCCTGCCTGCACCAGGCTCTGCGGCGGTGGCACGCGCCGGCGATGCAGCCGGCATGCCGAGCTCTGATGTGCAGCGCCAGATCAAGGAGGTCTGGCAGCGCGTACTGAATTTGAGCAATATCGGCATCCATGACAATTTCTTTGAGGTAGGCGGTCATTCGATTCTGGCAGTGAAGGTGCAATCTGAGTTGAGTCAATTGTTTGGCCAGCGCTTGCCCATTACGGAGCTGTTCCGACGTCCCACCATTGCCCGCTTGGCCGCATACTTTGCCGCTGATGATGGGGAGGAAGACAGCACGGCGGCGGCCAGTGATCGCGGGGCAGCGCGGCGCAATGCCCTGAATAAGCGCCAGGGTTTGCGTGATCGTCGTCGTTGATGCCAGTTTGCCAGGAGGACGTAGGTGATTACCGGATTGGATCATATTGCCGTTGCGGTGCCGGATTTTGACAGGGCATTGCGCCGATTTGTTGAGGATTTCTGTCTGGACTGTGCGGGTACCGAAGATGTACCCAGTGCCCAGACCAAGACCGCATTTTTTCCTTTGGCCACTACCAGCATCGAACTGGTACATCCGTTGGATGGTCAGGGGGCCATTGCCAAATATCTCAGTTCCCGCCCCGGCGGGCTGCATCATCTGTGTTTTCGCAGCGATGATATTGAAGCTGATGTGGCGCGCCTGAAGGCCAAGGGTTATCAGTTCCTCAGCGACTCACCCCAGCCGGGCGCCCATGGCGCCAGCGTCATTTTCATTCACCCCAAAAGCTGCGATGGGGTGTTGGTCGAATTGAGCCAGCCTGCCGCGCAGGGGCACTGAAATTGTCATGACCGACCACACCGGATTGGACAACCTTGCCCAATGGCAGTCTCTGGTTCAGGCGCAGCTTAGAGGTCGAGACGCAACCAGCCTGAATTGGGATACGCCCGAAGGCATCAGCATCAAACCGCTCTATACGGCGGCTGATCTAGCCGAGGTAGCGCATCTGGATTCATTGCCTGGCCTGCCACCTTTTGTACGTGGTCCTCAGGCTACCATGTACGCCGGGCGCCCCTGGACCATTCGCCAATATGCGGGATTCTCCACGGCGGAAGACTCCAATGCGTTTTACCGCCAGTCGTTGGCGGCTGGTGCCCAGGGTGTCTCCGTGGCCTTCGATCTTGCCACCCACCGTGGTTACGACTCGGACCATGAACGGGTACGGGGTGATGTGGGTAAAGCCGGCGTTGCCATCGATAGCGTGGAGGATATGAAGATCCTCTTTGCCGGTGTGCCCCTGGATAAGGTCAGTGTTTCCATGACCATGAATGGTGCGGTGCTGCCGGTATTGGCCGGCTTTATTGTGGCGGCGGAAGAGCAGGGGGTGCCGCCGGAGGCACTGTCCGGCACCATTCAGAACGATATTCTGAAAGAGTTCATGGTGCGCAATACCTATATCTATCCACCAGCACCCTCCATGCGCATTG
>JBJHDG010000092.1:0-910 GCA_050486425.1 Pseudomonadales bacterium
GTGCACAGGGCCAGCATGGGGCCACCACCGCCGGCACCGGTGAGCTTGGCACCCAGCGCGCCGGCCTGACGTGCCAACCGCAACATTTGCTCCAGCTCTGGGGTGGACACTCCCAGACCATTGAGCAGGCCTTGACACAGGTTCAGGCAGGCGCCCAGCCGCGGTAGATTACCGGCGCGCAGGCTGGCGGTACCCGCCAGGGTCAGCTGATCCATCTGGGTCAGCAGACCCGCATACAGATCCGGTTGGGCGGCCCGGGCCCGGGCGACCAGGTCCACCTGGGTGGCGGTCAGCCCTTGCTGGGTGCTGATGCCGACCACCAATGGAACCGGGCAACCGGGCTGTACCGGCTCCAGCAGCGCGGGGGTTGAAGCGTCTGCGCGTTTGTAGAGCAGGGTCTGGCCATAAGTGGCCAGGCTGTTGTCCACCCCGGAGGGGTTGCCATGGGCGAGGGTCTCGCAGCGCAGCGCCAGGGTGTTCACCGCAGCATCGTCCAATGGCCGCTGATAGGCCGCTGTCAGGGCCCGGATCATGGCTACGGCCAGGGCGGCGGAGCCGCCCAGGCCCATGGCTTTGGGGATCTGGGCATCCACCTCCAAGTGCAGCGCTTGGTCCTCCAGCGCCAGTGCACGCAACAGCAACGCGAGGATGGCAGCAGCACCCTGGTTGTGGTCAGCCGCCAGCTGCTGGCTGATCTGCCAGCGCGGGATGGCCAGGCTGACGCCGCTGCTGCGTGCATAGACCCGGGCGGTCAGGGCCAGGGGCAGCGGCGCGGCCAGGGCATGACCGCCGTACACCACACCATGTTCGCCCAGGAGAATCAGCTTGCCACAGGCGCTGCCTTCACCCAGCGGCTGCGTCGCCGCTGCCGGCGCCGCGCTGAGCGCCGTGGCCAGGCGCCGGGCCTGCC
>JBJHDG010000092.1:920-8701 GCA_050486425.1 Pseudomonadales bacterium
GATCTCGCCCTGCTCGATCATGGCCGCCACCACCGCATCCACCTGGGCCGGTGGCACGCCGGCACTGGCTGCCACCGAGCGGGCGTGCAGGCGCATATGGCCATACTGAATCCCGGCGGTCACCAGGGCGCGCAGGGCGGCCAGGTTCTGGGCCAAGCCTACCGCCCCCAGTAGTCGCGCCAGGCCAGCACCATCGGGTGCACCCAACAGGCGCAGGTTCAGGCGCACCGCCGGGTTGGTCTCCAGGGCGCCGCCCACTGTACCGACCTTGGCCGGCATCAGCAGTTCGCCCAGCAGATCCCCCTGGGTGTTGCTCTGCCACAGGGTCAGGGCCCGGTAGCGGCCATCCCGGGCGGCGAAGGCATGGGTGGCGGCCTCCAGGGCGCGCCAGTCGTTGCCGGTGGCCAGGGCCAGGGCATCGACGCCGTTCATAATGCCCTTGTTATGGGTGGCGGCCCGGTAAGGGTCGGCCAGGGCCAGATCATTGGCCAGGATAATGCCATCACGCACGGCTTCACCGCCGTAGCCCTTGCCGGCCAAGGCCGCCACCGGGATGCGCACCCGGGCGCGCACCAGGGCCTGATCCGAGAGGTTGCTCAGTATGCGCAGCAGTACCCGGCCGCCGGCGCGGGCCGCCACCAGGTCAGCGATGGCCTCGCACATGCTGTTCACCAGATTGGCGCCCATGGCGTCTTTGGTATCCACCAGCAGGTTCAGCACCAGCATGGGCGCGCCCGATACCTGGCCCTGAAATCTGGCCAGGTTGAAATCCCGGGCACCACCGCCCCGAGCCAACATGCGCGGGTGGCCGGCATTGGCCAAGTCCAGGATCTCGGTCTTGGCTGCCAGCAACGCGGCTTCCGCGGCCTCCAGATCCGGCACGTCCACCAGTTGCACCTGGCCGCTGAGCAGCGTGCCGCTGTATTCAGTCTCAAAACCATCGCCGGCTCTGGCCAGCAGGGCCGCCGCGCTGAGTCCGGCGACGATGGACGGCTCCTCCACACAGAGGGGAATGATGTGCTCCTGACCGTCCACGAGAAAATTCAGGCCCAGGCCCAGGGGCAGGCCCATCACGCCGATCACGTTCTCGATCATCTGGTCAGCGGTGCGCAGGGGCAGCAGCTGGGCGCCCTGGGTCAGCAACGCCTGGTCGGCGGGGCTGAGCAGGCCGCGCTCGGCCAGGACCTCCAGGCGTTGTTGGGGGCTCAGGCGGAAGAAGCCCGGAAGCCGGGCCTTGCCCAGGGTGTCAGTGGAGTCGGCAGCCATCTTGCTCAGGTTCCAGGGCGGGTAACAGAAAGCCGGCGGCTTGGGCCAGCTGGCGGAAGCGGGTCAGGGCCATCGGATCCAGCCCCAGCGCCACCCCTATATCGCCGCCACCGGCGCCACAGGGTTTATAGACCAGGCCCAGGGTGGCCGCCAGCGCCGCCAGCTGACGGTGGGCCGGGCCAAAGATACCCAGGCTCGCCGCCAGGTCCATGCGTTCCAGGGCTCGTACATAGGCGGGCAATTCTGCCATGAATTGGATCGGGTCCGAGATCAGGTCCGCCAGCCGGCCGGCCTGGTGCGCCAACAGCTCCAGGGCCGGGGGCAGTGCCTGGGAATGCCCGGAACGCCAGGCTTGGAAGCGGCTCAGCTGATTCGGCGTGCTGGTGGGATGACCTGCATAGACCCAGCACAGCTGCAGACCGGCAGGCAGCTGCGCGGGACTGATCCGCAGCTTGGTACTGCGCTGAAACCGGATCAGGCCGCCGTGCCAGGCACTGGCCACATCCAGACCGCTGCCCTGGCCACCCTGGGCGGCACTGTGGGCTGCCAGGGGCCAATCCAGGTCTGCTCGGGTACCCGCCAGACTGGCCAGGGCCAAGGCCAGGGCAACGCAGAGCGCGGCGCTGGAACCCAGCCCCAGTTTCTGCCCCTGGGCAAACAGGGCGCTGGAGTCCAGGGTCAGGGCGAGGTTAGGGGGCAGCGCGGTGGTGAGCGTCGCGGGTGCCTGTTGCAGCAGATGCTGACAGAGCCAGGCCGGGTCGGTGGCGGCCAGTGCCGGCCCATTGCAGAGCACGGCCAGGCTGTGCCGGCTTGCGCCCTGATGCCCCAGGCTCTGGCAGTGCCAGTCGATTTCGGTGCTGGGGGCCAGGCGGACCTGGACCCGAGCGTTTACCGCCAGCACCAGGGCCGGTGCTCCGGCCAGCACGGCGTACTCGCCGGTAAGCACCAGCTTGGCCGGGGCGCTACTGTGCGCATTACTATGGATGTGGCGATGGTTAGTCATGGTCCGTACACAGCCGGGCACCCTGGCCCAAGCCGGCCCGCAGCACCTGCGCCACACCGGGCACCTGGGCCAGGGTCTGGGCCACCAGAGGCGCGGCCGCTGGCAGACAGACCGCCTTCACCTGGGGGCCGGCATCAATGGTGAAGAACACCGGCACCCCTTGTTCACGCAAGCGCCGCACCTGTTCCATGCAGGCCAGGGTGGCAGCCTGCCAGTACAACAGGGCGGGTTGGGTGCTGAGCATGACGGCGTGCATCTTCAGGCAGTTGGCCTCGGCCCGCTCCGCCAGCCGCGGGAAATCCCGGGCCAGCACCGCTGCCTCCACCTGGGCAAAATCCGCCGGGGCACCTGCTACCCAGGCGTCGTACAGCGGGGAGTTGGTGCTGGAGGCGGCCATGCCTGCGCTGGAAGACACGGCCTTGGCCTGGGTGCTGCACACCGCTACCACCACCGCCAGCGGCCAGTAGTCGGCGCTGGCCACTTGTCGCGCCTGGTCTGCCACCAGACTGGCATAGCCACCAAACAGGGAGCGCGCGGCTGAGGCGGACGCCAGCCTAGCCTGCTCCGCCTTGGCGGCCAGGGACAGTTGCAGGCCCAAGGCTTGATCCAGGGCGGTAACCAACGCCGCAAAGCCGCTGGCGGAGGAGGCCAGCCCTGCTGCCGTAGGAAAGTTATTACGGGTATCGATCTGTGCCCGCAGCCGGGTACCCGCCAGGGCCCGCAGCCGATCCAGGCATTGACTGATCTTGGCGTCTTGCACCTGCAGGCCGTTGAGCAGGATCTCATCTGCGGTCAGATCCGCCGCCAACCGCACTCGCGTGCGGGTTTGCAACGCACTCAAGGTGATGGAGAGGGAGGGCGTGGCTGGCAGGTTCTGGCCGGCATCGGCTTTACCCCAGTATTTCACCAGGGCGATATTGGGATGGGCGCAAGCCTGGGCGCTGGTACTCAAGGTGACAGCCTCATCAACGAACTCCGGCAGGGCCGGTGATCAGTGCAGGGCGCGCAGTATAAACATCCCGCCGCCCAGGGGTAGTCTCAGCGGGGTGCCGACACAGGTCGGCCGGTGGTGGCCAGAGCCTGTACTTGGGCTTGCATTTCGTCCCATTGCGCCAGCAGCAGCGCACGCTGTCCATCCTCATCTTTGGGTATCTGGGCAAAGGGGATGCGCCAGAAGTGAATGCTCACCTTTTGCCCGATCAGGCTGCCCCGTAACAGACTGCGGAAGTGGCTGGCTTCCTCCAGACCCTGGTGAGCACAGAACAGCAGGTCCCGGCCGATGCCGGCAGCGTTGGCGGCCAGCAGGGCCAGGGGGCCGCCCAGACGCGGTGGCAGCAGATGGGTCCAGCCCTGCATCCGCATCAGCAGCGCGGCTGGGACCTTGTCAGCCAGGCGTGTCAGGGCGCGCTGCTGGCGTGCCGGCGAAAATCTGGTGCCTTCGGGGAAAATCACCAGGGTGGTATCTGCTGCCAACTGCTGCAGCAACCGGGCGATCAGGCCGGCCTCCCGGGAGCCATCTTCCGCGTCCCGGTCGACAAAGCAATTGGGCAGGCGCTGGCCGACGATATCCAGGCAGGGCTCCCACAGCAGCTCCCGTTTCATCACGTAAGCCAGACGCTTGTGTTGTGGCAGGGCGTAGGTCACAAAGGGCAGCAAGGTATCTGCCAGGCTGGCATGGCGGGACAGCAGGATAGGCGCTGGGCCTGGCAGTGCGTCTGTGCCGGAGATATGGAGCCGGAAGCCGAACAGCCGCCGCGCACCTCCAAACAGACGCCGCACCCACCAGTGCTGCAGGGCGTAGTGGGCGGCCAGATTGGCTGGTGCGGTAGCGGGCCAGCGCCGCAGCTTGGCCCAGAGCCAGAGCCCGGTGCTGGCCAGTACCCCCAGGGTTTCACACCAGAGATACCAGACCAGGAACCCCAGGGTGCGGGGGGCGCCGGCCAGGGCTGGAAGCCAGCACAGCGCCAATGCGATGATCAGCAGTAGGGGCGCCAACACACTGAATACCAGGGTCGCCAGCAGCAGAGCCGGTATGCTGAGCAGGCGCCGCGCCAGGCTGCCGCTGCCGGCGGCAGGCGGTGGCGCAACAGGGGATCCGGCCTGGGTTACCATCAGTACACAAACTTCATTGATGTCACAGGCGTAATTATGCCCCAGCGGATGGGAGACGGTATGCGGCAGGCCAGGCTGTTATGAGGAAGGCTCAGGGCTTCAACCGCTGGGGCGCCGGCTTGGCCTTTGCCCTGGCCCTCGTGCTGGCGGGTCTACTGGTTGGCTTTCTGGAGCGGGAGCGGCGTGAAGGGCTGCGCGCCAATCTGGATTCCCTGGCCAAGGATCACGCCCGCAGCCTTCACAGTAATATCGAGCAGGCACTGACGGTGTCCTATGCCCTGGCAGCCCTGATTCGCCAAGGAGAAGGTGAGCTGGATGCCTTCGATACGTTGGCGGCGGAAATGCTGGAGTTTTATCCCGCGGTATCCGTACTGGCGCTTTCCCCGGGTGGCGTGATACGCCAGACAGCGCCCTTCGAGGAAAACAAGGCTGCCATCGGCTTCGATCAGTTTGCCGACCCGGTGCAAGGCCCTGAAGCCAGGCGTGCCCGGGATTCGGGAAAAATGACCTTGGCTGGCCCCCTGGAGCTGGTGCAGGGGGGGCTGGGTGTGGTGGGCCGGCTACCGGTGTTCCTGACGCCGGATGATCAGGAAGAATTCTGGGGTTTGGTCAATGTGGTGCTGCGCATGCCGGTAGTGTTGGAAGCCTCCGGGCTGGATGTGCTGCCCACCCTGGGTATCGACTACGAACTCTGGCGCCTGGATCCCCAGGGTCAGCGCCAGGTGATTGCCAGCGCCGGCAGAGCTGTGTTGGCGGCGCCCGTGACCCAAAGCATTGCGTTGCCCAATGGTGAATGGGTGCTGAGTCTGGCGCCCCGGGGTGGCTGGTGGAATTTGCCGCTGCTGGCTGGGCAGTTGGCGCTGGCATTGTTATTTGCCTTGCTGATCGGCGGCCTGGTCCAGGCACTGCTGGTGTTGCAGGCGCATCAGGCACAGCTGGAGGCGCAGGTGCGCAGTCGCACCGCGGAAATTCAGCAGGCTCAGCACCAGCTGGAAGCCACCTTGGCAGCGGTGCCCGATCTGCTGTTCGAGCTGGATGCGCTGGGGGTCTATCACAGTTTTCACAGTCCACGGGAAGAGTTGTTGGTGGCGCCGGTGGAGCAGCTGCTCGGGCGTAGCATCAGCGAGGTGCTGCCCAAGGAAGTGGCTGATGCGGCCTTCGCCGCGTTGGCAGAGGCCGAAACCCAGGGCTGGTCAACGGGTACGCAATACGCGCTGGATCTGCCCCAGGGCCGGCACTGGTTCGAGCTGTCGGTGGCGAAAAAGACCGTACCGCCCGGCGAGATTGCCAGGTACATCGTGCTCGTGCGGGATATCAGCGCCCGGCGCCAGGTGGATGAAGCCCTGCGGGATGCCGAGAGCCGCTACCTGCAGGCGCAGAAGATGGAAAGCGTGGGGCGTCTGGCCGGCGGTGTGGCCCATGATTTCAATAATCTCCTCACCGTGATTCACGGCGCGGTGGACATTGCCACCGAGCGCCTGCCGGAAGGCCATCCGGTACTGGCGGAGTTGGCGCAGATCAGCGCCGCCGCCCAGCGTGGCGCCGGCCTCACCCAGCAACTGCTCAGCTACAGCCGGCAGCAGGTGATGCGGCCACAGCCGCTGGATCTGAATCAGGTGGTGAACGAGCTGTTGGCCATGATCCGGCGCATGCTGGGCGAAGACATCCGCATCCGTTCCAACCTTACCCATGAGCGTGCCCTGGTACTGGGCGACCCGGCCCAGTTGAACCAAGTACTCCTGAACCTGGCTATCAATGCCCGGGATGCCATGCCGGAAGGCGGCGTGCTCAGCGTGGATACCCATCTGGTGCATCTGGATGCAGACGCCGTGCGGCACCTGGCGATTCCGCCGGGTAATTATATGCTGCTGCGGGTGGCTGATACGGGTGTGGGCATGGCGCCGGAAGTGCAGCAACGCATCTTTGAACCCTTCTTCAGTACCAAGGAGGCTGGGCGTGGCTCCGGCCTGGGTCTGGCCACCGTATACGGTATCGTGCGCCAGAGCCGGGGCGATATTTTTTGCCAGAGTTTTCCCGGTGAAGGCACCAGCTTCAATATCTATCTGCCGGTGCTGTCCGAGATAGGGCAGCAGGTGCAGGACTTTGTCGCCGTTGAAGCCACTCCCGCACCAGGTTTGACCGGAGATACCGGCGCGGAACCGGGCCCTGCGCCAGGTGCACTGAGTGGCGCCCGCATTCTGGTGGTAGAAGATGAACCGGCTATCAGTCTGCTGGTGCAGCGGGTGCTGCAGAGTCGGGGTTATCAGGTGTTGACGGCGGAAAATGCCGAGCAGGCCCTGGCTCAGGTCGGGCGCCAGTCCCAGCCACTGGATTTGCTGATTACCGATATTGTGATGCCGGGGATGAGCGGCGTGGATCTGGCCGCCAGATTGCAGGCCGAGTATCCGGGGTTGTTGGTGCTGTTCACCTCTGGCTACGCGGATCATGCCATCCTGCGCGACGGCAAACTGCCGCCGGACGCCAGCTTTCTGAGCAAGCCTTACACCATGAGCCGGCTGCTCAGCTGGGTGGAGCGGCTGCTGCACCAGGTGGCCTTGCAACAGCAGGCTGCACAGGGCGCTGCCGGCCCCGAGCCCTGATCCGACCCTGCCCGCAGCTTGTCATTTGCACCAAAAACCGCCAGATTGACGCCTTTTTTCCGTGCCAGGAGTTGTCCCATGATCCACCCGCCCTTACCCGCCAGTGCCATCGACCAGGACGCTGCTGCCGCCCATGTGGCCCAGGCTGAACGCGATTGTTGGCAAGTGCCGGATGTGCCGGCGGACATCGCCCTGCGCCCCATCCGGCGGGTGGGTATTCTGGGCGCCGGCACCATGGGCGGCGGCATTGCCATGAATTTCGCCAACCAGGGTATCCCGGTCACCATCGTGGAAGCCAAGGCCGAGAATCTGGAGCGCGGCTTGGGCGTGGTACGCCGCAACTACGAAAACTCCGCCAAGCGCGGCCGTTTCCCCATGGCGGAAGTGGATACCCGCATGAACCTGCTGCAGGGCACCCTGAACTTTGCCGACCTGGCGGACTGTGATCTGGTGATTGAAGCTGTGTTCGAGGACATGGCCATAAAAAAGCAGGTCTTCACCGATCTGGATCGCATCTGCAAACCTGGCGCCATCCTCGCCACCAACACCTCCTATCTGAATGTGAACGAGATCGCTGCGGTTACCCAGCGGCCCGAAGACGTGGTGGGCCTGCATTTCTTCTCCCCGGCCAATGTGATGAAGCTGCTGGAAATCGTGCGCGGTGACAAAACTGCCAAGGATGTGCTGGCCACGGCGCTGGATCTGGCTCAGCGTGTGGAAAAAATCGCTGTGGTGGTGGGCGTCTGTTACGGTTTCGTCGGCAACCGCATGCTGCAACAGCGCCAGGGCCAGGCCAATGC
>JBJHDG010000093.1:0-8676 GCA_050486425.1 Pseudomonadales bacterium
GTTATGAGATCACCCGCCAGGGCAAGGAGTATGCAATCTGCTGCCCCTTCCATGACGACAAAACCCCTTCCTGTATCATCAGCCCCAAATCCAATCTGTTTAATTGCTTCGGCTGCGGTGCCGCTGGCAGTGTCATCGACTGGGTGATGAAAACCCAAGGCGTAAGCTTCCGCCATGCCGTTGAGTTACTACGCAGTGGCGATCCTTCTTCTTCAGCTGCCGATAAAACCATTAAGCAAAGCACGGTGCCGAGGTTGGAAGCGCCGGTGTCCGATGATGCCGATGATCAAACCTTGTCGCGGCAAGTGATCGACTATTACCACTACACCTTAAAGCAGTCGCCGGAGGCCTTGACCTATCTAAGGAACCTCTGAAAATCCCCTCTACTTTGGCATAATTCTATCTGGTTTAGCCGCATTCTGGAGTAGATCATGAGCCAGCTTACTTTGCCGAAGCCGAGTACGCTATCAAGAAGCGCAAAACTCGCCGGGAGCTGTTTTTAGAGAAGCTGAAGAAGTTGTTGCCCTGGAAGCAGCTGGAAGCTCAGATTGCCAGGCATTACGCCCGCGGCGGCGTTGGCCGGCCACCGTATCCACTGCTGACGATGCTCCGGGTGCATATTATGCAGGTCGTCTACAACCTCAGCGATCCCGTCATGGAAGATGCGCTGTATGAGATTGAATCCATGCGTCGCTTCGCTGGAATTCATCTTGATCGAGTACCTGATGAGACCACTATTTTGAATTTTCGCCACCTGCTTGAGCGCCATAAGCTTGGTAAGAAGTTATTTACCAAGATCAACAAGCATCTTGATATGCATGGCCCGGTGCTGCGCGAAGGAAGCATTGTGGATGCGACGATTATATCCGCTCCCAGCTCGACAAAAAATCGTGATGGAGAGCGTGATCCGGAGATGCACCAAACAAAGAAAGGCACTGAATAGCATTTCGGCATGAAGATGCACATTGGCGTCGACGAATCGCACGGGTTGATTCATAGCATAGAAACCACATCGGCCAATGAGCACGATTTAAATGTGGCAGATAAGCTGTTGTATGGTAAAGATCGAAGAGTGTGGGCTGATTCTGGTTATATCGGTGCAGAGAAAAGAAAGGAGCTCTCCATCTCCGGGCGTAGGTGGCACATCGCCATGCGACCGGGGAAGCGAAAGCAACTTGCCTCACCAGATATTGACGCTGCGGAGAAAATCAAGGCTAGCGTACGTGCGAAGGTTGAGCACTCATTCTTTTATATCAAATGCATGTTCGGATACAGAAAGATGCGTTATCGCGGATTGGAGAAGAACACAAACCGATTGTACGTTCTGGCAGGCCTGACGAATCTGCTGCGAACTCAGCGATATCTGCTGACCTAGGGTCAGTGCGCCTGAAACCTGCGTTTCTGCAGGTTTCAGGTAAAAAATAAGGCGACAGGGGGCTTTGGGGGCCAAAAAACTTGCTGCCAAGCGTCGATTTACGGATTTCTATAAAATTTCCCGTTTGTTCAGAGGTTCCCTAGATTAATAACGTGCTTGTGCAGCTGACGTTGCTCACCGAGCTGTACTGAAGTTTATAACCGCTCAGCGCGGCTCAGCTTCCAGCGCCAACGCGTAGACATGGTCCCCCATTTGCGAGCTATCACCATCCCCCGCTACGGCGGAGACATGCAGCAACACCGGCTTGCTCTCATCCGGTGCCTGCCAGGTCAGCTGCCACGAACGGCGGCCCTTCGCCGGGTTGCTGAGTCTGGCATCGGTGTGCTGCACGTAGTCCACCCCGGATTGAGTTTGCACCCTTATCGGCTCATCGGTGGCATCTGCCAACAGGAACACACCTGCCTGGGTGCCATCTCCAGTCCTGATGGCCAGCTGAAAGCCAGCGCTCTCCATGTGCGGATGCTTGAGTTCGAGTTGCAACCGGTACTTTGCGCCCGGTTCAAAATAGGCGGGCCAACCTGCGATCTGCAGTTCACCGTAACCACTGCCCACCGCAAATTCAAAGTGGCAGGCGTGACAGCTATCCTCACCAAAACCGCCAGTGACTGCCGCTGGTGGTGCATCTGGAAAAGCCAGCGCCAGTGTGGGCACGCAGCACCCCAGCAGCGAGACCCCTAACCAGAATCGGCCTGATCCAGTCAGTTTCACTCGGCAGCCACGTTCACCAGAATACGGCCGATACGGTTGGCATCAGTACCAAACCAGATCGCGCCTTCCGGCTCATGAAACATCATATGACGCACCGTCTCGCTGACTGCTTGTACCGACACAAACGCATTGCTGCGGGTATCGAAGCCAACGACCTTCTTGTCCGGGCCGGTTTGCGAGATCCACAATCGCTCCTGATCGTCTTTGGTAATCGCATAGGGTCGTGAATCATCACCGCCAGGCATTTTGAATTCTTCGATATCACCGTTCGCAACGGTTATCCGGCCTAGATAGCCGCGTGGCTCATCGACGTACCAAACGTAGCCGCCAGCGGTCGTTTCCAAACGCCGCCCGCGTGACTCTTCAGTGGCTTTGTTGAAGTAGGTCAACGCCAGTGTCTCAGGGTGCACCCGGACCACTTTATTGGTGTTGAATAATGCAACCCATGGATAGCCTTCCTCGTCCAGTACGATACCGTAGGGGCGGGCGCGGCTGTGGTAAACCTCGACCAGCTCGTAGTCACCGCTTGCCATATCAAGCCGGCCGACCCGGTTTGAGTGCTGGGAGGTAAACCAGATATGGCCCTTGCCATCGAACACCATGGTGTGTGGATCCGCCGCTTCGCCGGTCATGAAGACTGTCAGCGCGCCGGTCTCAGGTTCGATGCGGCCGATACGGCCATTACGATTCCCGGCGTACCAGGCATAACCTGCGGCATCGACGATTACGGTGTGCGGGTTGGTGCCTGCCTCGATTTCGTAACGGCGTTTGTTGCCGGTTTTGGGATCAAAGGTCGCGACATAGTTGCCAGCCTGTCCCACGAACCAGACCTTGCCATCTGGCGCGACATAGGGATCGCGGGTGCGGCCACCCCATTCGATTTCCCACTCTTTGGTGGCCGGTGCGTTGCCATGCTCGGCAGCCGGCGCGGGCCAGCTGGCCAGCATCAGCACTACGCCCACGACCGCGCCCACGAGCATTGCAATGATTCTGTGCATCAGCGCTCTCCTCTTGTTGGTGTAGTTCTGTTAGATGTGCAGGAGACCGGAGGTTCCCAGTAACGCGTTGCACCGATGTTGCGTGCCGATTTCAACGCCGATCAGCGACCCAGGCTATCCAGATGCCAGATACAAACCTCGGCATCCCGCTGCAGCCAGAAGCCGCCGCCCAGATTGATAAAGTGTTTGTGCAGTCGGCGCTGATACCAGCGGGCGGGGCGCAGGTGGACGTTCGGGTCGGTGCGCCCCCGATCGCAAAGCGCCCAGTCTTCTGCGGTGAGGATGCCGAGAAAGGCAATGCCGCGACACAGGCTGGCGATATTGTTGATGGCCTGGTTGCAGTCGGCGTCATTCAGTGACGGCAGCACGTCATTGCAGATAACCAGATCAAAGGGGCTGCGCGCCTTGAAATCCACCGCCGATCCCTGGGTCCAGCCGTATTTGCGGCACAGATAACTGCTGTATTCCACGCCCTCGCAGCGCGCACGGGGAAACGCCTGGGCCAGCGCCTGCAACACCCGGCCCAGCCCACAACCCAGATCCAATATGCGGCGCACGGGCATTTCCAGATAACGCAGGTGCGCGGCGATGAACGCGGCCTGGCGCTTGGCCGCAGCTGGCGTCTGCGCCCGAGTAGCCGGGTTCAGGTAGTAGCGCCGGTAGTAGCCGGCATCGAACTTGGGCTGGCGTTTGGGGCGTCTGGGGTGTTTGTGACGAGCGGTGGTCTGGGGCATGAACGGGCATCGGCAATGGCAACGGGCTGGTATGCTACCAGGAACTGGTGCTGGGGCTCGCAGGCGCGCCAGACTGGGGACAGGGAATAGAACAAGGAGCAGCGCATGACAGATCTTCTGGCGCAATTGCGCGCACTGCTGGGCGCCGAGCAGGTGCTTACGGGCGCTGATCTGGCCGGTCGTGGCTGGGGAGGGCGGCCGCTGCAGGCCAAAGCGCTGCTGCGTCCCGGAACGGCGGCCGAGGTCAGCGCTGTGGTGCGCCTGTGCCACGCCCAAGGTCAGGCATTGGTCACCCATGGTGGGCTAACAGGTTTGGTAGGGGGCGCGGCAGCCACGTCCGAGCAGCTGGTGCTGTCCACGGCGCGCTTGAATCAGATCGAAGCCATCAACGTGGCCGATCGCACTGCCTGCGTGCAGGCCGGGGTGCCCTTGCAACAGTTGCAGGAAGCCGTGGATGCCCAGGGGCTGTTGCTGCCGCTGGATCTGGGTGCCCGGGGTTCGGCGACCATTGGCGGCAATATTGCCACCAATGCCGGTGGCAACCGTGTGATTCGCTTTGGCATGACGCGGGACATGATCCTGGGCCTGGAGGTTGTGCTGGCCGACGGCACCCTGGTTACCAGCATGAACCAGATCATCAAGAACAATGCGGGTTATGATTTGAAGCAACTCTTTATTGGCAGCGAAGGCACCCTGGGTATTGTCACTCGCGCCATTATCAGACTGCGGGAAAAACCCAAGTCCCAGCAAACTGTTTTTGTCGCCACCAACAGTTTTACCCAGGTGCAGGCATTTCTGCGCCATATGGACGCCCATCTGGGCGGCACCCTGAGTGCGTTCGAAGTGATGTGGCGCGACTTTTATGAATTGGTCACCACGCCACCTGCCAAGCAACAACCACCGCTGGCTTACGATTGGCCGTTTTATGTGCTGGTGGAGTCCATGGGTGCGGAGCCCGTGGCCGATCAGGCGCGTATGGAAGCTGCACTGGCATCAGCGTTGGAGGCTGGGTTGATCACCGATGCGGTGGTGGCCCATTCCGAAGCCCAGCGTCAGGCCCTCTGGGCCATGCGCGATGATGTGGGACAGTTGGGGCGGCTCGCACCCGGTTATACCTTTGATGTCAGCGTGCGTCTGTCGCACATGCAAGCCTATGTGGACGAAGTTAACAGTCGGCTCACTGCGCGTTTTCCCGGCTGCCGCAATATGATTTTTGGGCATCTGGGCGATGGCAATCTGCATTTTTATGTGGCGCCCAATGCCGTAGGTGCAGAGGTCAAGACAGCTGTGGAGCGTGCCGTGTATGAACCCCTGGCCAGTCACGGGGGTTCGGTGTCGGCTGAGCATGGCATCGGCCACAGCAAGAAAGCCTATCTGCACCTTTCGCGCAGCCCGGAGGAAATTGCCCTCATGCGTCTGCTGAAGCAGACGCTGGATCCCAAGGGCATTCTCAATCCGGGTTTGATCTTCTAAACGTCAATTCAGTGCACTAGGCGCCGACGCGCAGGTCAAAGGTTGGCAGTTCCAGTTTGCGCGGGTTGGTGACCTTGCGGTCCAGAAACAGCGCCATCACATCATGCACCTGACGCCCAAAATCCGGCAGGATGTCAAAGGCATGGGGGGCGCCTTCGTAGATATGCATTTCCACTTCCGCCTTGGCCTTGCTCAGGGCTTCGTACATTTTCAGGCTGGCCGCGACGGGCACAACATCGTCCTGATTACCGTGAATGAGCAGGGTGGGCGGAAACTGGCCATGCACATAGTTGATGGGGCTGGCATTGTCCTCCGCGTCACGACCGGCGTCAGCGCCCAGTAGTGCGCGCACAACGCCATCGGGATTGTCCAGGCGCAGCACGGTGGGTGGGTAGATCGCCACCACGGCGTTGCAATGGGTATCCACCCCGGCATGGCCACCTGCGCCTTCAAATGCCGGCTGGTTGGCGGTGGCCGCCAGCATCAGGGCCAGATGGCCGCCGGCGGAGTTGCCGCTCACGGCGATACGTTGTGGATCGATGCCGTATTCAGCGGCATTGGCACGCATCCAGCGCAGCGCGGCTTTCACATCATGAAGCTGCGCCGGCCACAGGGCTTCGCCGCTCAGCCGGTATTCGCAGCTCACGCACACAAAGCCATATCTGGCCATTTGGATGCCGTAACCGCGCAGCTGCTTGCGATCGCCCATATGCCAGGCACCACCATGGATCAACAGCAGGCCGGGGCGTTTCTGATCGTCCGTGGGCGGCAGGAACACATCAGCGCGCAGCGCACGGCCGCCACCCTCGCCGAATACCACATCATCGTGAATGGTGACTTGTCCAGGCAGTTTGGTCGGCATGCGGGTTCCCCTCGGTACAGCGCTGTGATTGGTCCGGCGCGCATCATAACCTGACACCGGCAGCGTCATGGCGGTGAAAAATGTCAGCAATTGGTGAATGGGCGTGCATTGGCAGCGGCCAGGGCCTGACGCACAATGGTCGCTGGTAACCGGCAAGGCCAGCAGGCTTATGACGCAGGATGCAGAATTGTTCTACCGCCTGGTATTTCGTGGTGAGCTGTTGGAAGGACAGCACCAGGCGGTGGTGATGAAGAAAATCGGCACGTTACTGAAGCTGGACGAGGCGCGGCTGGCGCAGCTCTTCAGTGGCAAGCCGGTAGTGCTCAAGCAGCGGGCCGACACGGCTACGGCGGCGCGGTTCCAGGCCGGATTCAAGCAAGCCGGCGCGCGCTTGCGCATCCTGCCGGTGGCGGAGGAGGCGCTGGATGCTGATGCCGCCCAGGCCCCCAACCCGGCAATGACTCCCAGCACCGCGCCACCCCCTGCGCCCAGCGCCGATAGCACAGCCGCTGGCTTGAGCATTGCAGCGCCCGGCACTGATCTGCTGCGGCCGGACGAGCGCCGGGCACCAGCGCCGGTGCAGGTCAGCACGGCCCATCTGAGCCTGGCGCCCGCCGGTACCGACCTGGCGCCGAGCAAAGTCCAGCCCAGCCTGGAGCTGGATCTGTCACATCTGAATTTGCTGCCCCAGGAAGCCGTGGGGCTGGAGGCAGAATTGCCGCTGGCGGAGGTGGCGGAGGTGTTGGAGGTGGACTGGGATCTGGCGGCACCGGGTGCGGACCTGGGTCAGCAGAAAACCCAGGTCACGCCAGCGCTCGATCTGGCCCAGGTCAACTTCGAGGTGGCCCCGGCGGGGGCCGATCTGGCGCCAGCGCGCAAGGCACCACCGCCCGCGCCCGATACCAGCCATATCCGTCTGCAGGATGCAGACGACTAGCCGGCATCAAGCCTGGTATTTGTAGTACTCAATACCGCTGTCGTCGAACTGGCCTTCCCGCGCACCCACCCGCTCGATCAGAAACACACCGGGGCGTTCGCCCAGCGGCTGATGCAGGGTGCCGGCGTCGTGCAGCTGTTGGTAGCTGTGTTGGTCGATGTCCTGGGCGCCGCTGAGCGCTGTCGCAATGCCCATTTTTCGCGCGGCTGCCTGCCAGCCGGGCACCACCCGCAGGGGAATGGCTTCAGCGGCATCGCCGCTGCCATAGCCGATGGTAAGCACGCGCTGGCCAGCCAGTTCCAGGCCCTCATCCACCGCCTGCTCCAGTCCCGCCGCCATCCAGATGGGCAAGGATGCTGTGTAGAGATTGCCGCAGTGCAGCATGGGCTCGTTGCCCAAGCGCAATTTGGCGTCGATCAGTGTCAGTTGGGCGCCGCTCTCGCGCATGGCGCGCAGCACCGCCTGGGTCAGGGGAAACACGTCTTCACCCAGTTGCTGCTGCTGGATCAGGGCATAGAGGTTGGGTCGGCTTTGCAGTTCCGCCATCAGCGCCTCCACGGCAACGCCGGCAGGTGCTGCCAGTGCTTCCAGCTCTGCCAGTCTTGGCGGGCTGTCGGTGGCCAGGGCGTAGAGCAGGCTGGCACCCAGGCCATTTTCTGCCATGCGCAGATAGGGGCGGTGTAAAAACACAGCGGCCACATCCTGCATCACATCGGCGCGGGACTCTGCCATTTTTGCGAACATGTCATCCATGGCCAGCAGCACTTCATCCAGGTAACAGCTGGTGGAGTATTTGCCATTAAACACCGGGAAGTCGCGGATCTGGCCGGCGCTGGATGCTGTCTGGTTGATAAAGCGCGAGAACGGTTTGCGGAAGTCGGCGCCGCGATAGTCGGAGGCTGAGCCGCTGTGTTGCAGCTCCAGGGTCAGTAACTTGGGATCGTGCTCGATGAGCATGGCCACGGCGCCGGCACCCTGGGTGGCTTCCCCGGAAGTGCCCCGGGCGTATTCGGCGATGTCGGAGCAAACCACGATGGCTTTGCGATGCGCGCCGTCCAGGGCCAGGTAGCGGGCGGCGGATTTTACCGCGTACACACCACCCAGGCAGGCGTGTTTGAATTCAGGGACTTCGCAGTGCCGGCACAGGGGCGGCTTGCCCAGCTGCACCAGGGCCTCGTTCACCATGCCTTTGATGATGACGGCGCCGGCAGAATTGTCGGTGCTGGATTCGGTGCCCAGGGCCAAATAACCAATGCAGCCGGGATCTATATCGTACTGCTGGATCAGCCGCACGACGGCGGTGGCCGCCATGGTATAGGCGTTCTCGTCCGGTCCGCGCATGCGGAAGCTGCGGCCCACCACGGCACTGACCTTGGCCCAGCTGTCACCTGTCCAGCGGCACCAGTCTTCCAGCTGCACCCGATAGGGCGGCAGGTAGGCAGCGAATCCGCTGATCCCGACCGGGCGAATCATCATATAGAGAACTCCTGTAACGACGGCCTTGCAGGGGGCACGTCGCAGTAACAAAG
>JBJHDG010000094.1:0-8616 GCA_050486425.1 Pseudomonadales bacterium
CACCAAGGGCGCCCCGGGCAGCCAGGACAACCGCATTGGCGCCGCCAAGGCCACCTCCCTGTATGTGCAAAATGAAATTACCTGGAGTGATTTTATTGTCACGCCAGGGCTGCGCTATGAACGCATCGCGCTGAAGCAGACACGCTGGGCGCTCAGTGATGGCACACGCAGCAATCCCCCTATTCAGGTGCAGCGCAGCAACGTCAGCCAACTGATCCCTGGTATCGGCTTGATCTATCGGCCAGATCCCGCCTGGACCTTATTGGGCAGCGTGCACAAGGGTTTCAATCCACCGGGCCCCGGCAGCAACGCCGATCCGGAGGAGAGCCTGAACTACGAAGCCGGCGCCCGCTTTGCCCGCAATGGTCTGATGGCAGAAGCCATTGCTTTCTACAACGACTACAGCAATCTGGTGGGCACATGCACTGCTTCCACCGGTGGTGGCTGCACCATCGGCGATCAGTTCGATGGCGGCGAGGTGCGCATGCATGGGCTGGAGTTGACCACTGGCTACGCTTGGCCATTGGCCAGCGGCCTGACGGTGCCAGCGCGTCTTTCCTACACTTACACGGCTGCGGAATTCCGCACCAGTTTTGCCAGCAGCTTCGGCGAATGGGGTACAGTAAACCGGGGTGATGAGCTGCCTTACCTGCCGCCTCATCAACTGCAATTCATTACCGGGCTGGAAGCCGAGCGCTGGGAAAGCTCACTTAGCGCCACCTATGTGGATGCCATGCGTATTCGCGCGGGCAGCGGCAGCCCCGGTCACGCCGAGCGCACCGATAACCATTGGGTACTGGATTTGGCCACCAGTTATCTGCTCAGCGACCAGCTGCGACTCTTCGGCAAGGTGGAAAATCTGCTGGATGAAACCTACGTGGCCGCGCGCCGCCCCAGCGGCGCCCGTCCCGGCCGGCCCCGAACCTTGCTTGCCGGCCTGAACCTGCGCTTCTAGCAATCGGCCACAGACAGTCCACGCCAAGACAGGGGCTCCCATACCCCTGTCTTTTTTTTGTCAGGCTGTTAAGGTTTCGTCTTGTCATCCCTTGATTCAAAGCCAGCATGACCGACGACAACAGCTCTGCCGCCAGCGAGATCGAGATCAAGAAAGCCGGCCTGAAGGTAACCCACCCCAGGGTGAAGGTACTGGAGGTGCTGGAGAATGCCGAGCCCCATCACCTGAGCGCCGAAGATGTGTACAAGCAGCTAATGGATTCAGACCAGTCCGTGGGTTTGGCCACTGTCTATCGGGTGCTGACCCAATTTGAGAATGCCGGCATCGTGGAGCGCCACAATTTCGATGGCAGCCACGCCGTCTATGAGTTGTCCCGGGACGATCACCACGATCACATGGTGGATTTGGATACGGGCAGGGTCATGGAGTTCATCAATGAGCGTATCGAGCGTCTGCAGCATGAGATAGCTGCGGAACATGGGTTCGAACTGGTGGACCACAAGCTGGTGCTGTATGTGCGCCGCAAGAAAAAGTAGCTGCGTTCAGCTGGACAGCATCTGCTCATAACGGCGAAAGTGCCGAAAGGCAGAGAACTCGTCGCCAAGCATCTCGTAAATTCGCGCCAGATTGTAATGTGCATCCGGAATCAGGTGGGCCTGCCGGTAGTAAGCCATGGCGTCATCCAGCAGTTCCAGTTCATCCAGCAGCGTACCCAGATTGTAGAGCGCTAGTTGATGATCCGGCATTTTCTGCAATGCCAGTAGGTAATAGTGGCGGGCCGACTTCATATGTCCCCGCAGCTGTTTCAAACGCCCCAGGTTGACATAGGCATCCACGTTTTCCGGATCCAGGCGGATCGCTTGCCGATAGGCATCCATGGCCTGCGCCAAGTCCAGTTCTTCCAGATCCAGCCCCAGGTTGTACCAGTCATCTGAATCCAGATCATCCAAGTCCGGCAGATCCTGAAACCTGTCCGCAACCTCAGCACCAGCACGTGCCTGTCCCGGTTGCAAGGTGACCACGGGCGCACTGGCGGCAGGCGCCAGGGCGCCGCCAAAGTCCAGCACACCCTGGCCGGTCTCGGCATCCCACAGTGATTGATGCTGCTTTACCATGACCCGGCTACCGTCAAGCTGCACGCGTAATGCACTCAGCCCGTGCTCGCCCGCCCACAGGCGTTGCAAGGAAGATAAGAGCCTGAACACCCGGCGCGGCGACAAGCGGCCACTGAGCAGGTGCTGGGCGGTTTTCAATACCAACATATCCTGGAAGCTGAAACGAAGCTGGCCTTGCTGATTGCGCCGAGGCCGGAGCAGTCCGCGCCGTACCAGGTGTCTGATACGGGTGGAGCTGATGCCTGCCAGCGTGGCTACATCCTGAGTGGCGTAACTGCTGGCTTCCTCACTCATGCGGGCTTCCTCGGCCTTGGCCTGGGACACGGGTGACCGGAATTCATACCGCCCCTGAAATCGCGGGCCTTATTGACGCGCCACTATACCCAGCTGCCGATTGGTGCTCAACCTTCCGCGCCGCTGCGCAGCACCTGGCGCAGCTCCTGCAACTCGGCCTCGGTCACTGGCGTGAAGCGCCCCAGCAGGCACAGTGGTGTCTGCCGGGCTACTGCCGTGTGCGCATCCCGGGTAACCAGGGCCGGAGGCAAGCCTTGCCGCATACCCTGGGCAACCAGGTCCAGCGCCATGGGCTCCAAACCATAAAAGGGCTGCATGTTACACAGCTGTCCGGTACCAGATTCCAGTTCCAGCACATGCCGGGCCCGCAACCCGGGACAAGGACCTTGCAACCTGTTGATCCAAATGCTACGGCGGCCGATAAAGGCCACCAGGGATTCGCTCAGGGGCTCCACCTGACTGATCTGACGCCTGGAAATACAAGGCCGACTGTCCGCTACGGCACCTGTGCCCTCAGCGTCCAGCAGGGCCTGAACCCGGGCGGAGTCAGCGGCCAGCGCCGTCATGCTCAATAGCAACCCCGCCATGGCCAGCATCCACCCAAGTACTTTGCTCGCACCCATGATCTACCCTCCTGCTTGTTGCATCAGCCGTTCGACCCCGGCAGGCTCCACCAGGTTCACAGCCGTTGGGTACTGGCTGGGATGCCTGTTTGCAACCAAGAGTTCCTCCTGCCCGGGCGCGCCCTGCTATGCTAAGGCCATGCGGACCTTCAGCTGCCACTGCGGCAATACCACCTACTTCGAAAACAGCCAATGCCTGCGATGTGGTCGGTTGCTGGGCTTTGCGCCTGAGCTGCTACTGCTGTGCGCCTTTGAGCCCGCTGGCGGCGAACTGTACCAACCCTGCCATCCGCAGCTGCAGCAGCGCCGCTTCCGCCGCTGTCGCAATGGTAGCGAGTACCAGACCTGCAACTGGATGGTGCCTGAGGAACAGCCCTCCTCCTACTGCCGCGCCTGCCGCCTGAATCAAATGGTGCCTGACCTGAGCCAGCCACGGAATGTACAGCTCTGGTATGAGGTGGAAAAAGCCAAACGCCGCCTGCTCTACAGCCTCTATGCCCTCGGCCTGCCTGTGCGCGGACATCATGAACAGCCGGGTGGCCTGGCGTTTCAGTTCCTAGCCGATGCCCGCCTGCTGGGTCAGGAGACTGCAGGCTGGACTGATCAGCGTGTAAGCACCGGACACCACAACGGTGTGATCACTATCAACCTGGCCGAAGCCGATCCCATCCTGCGCGAAACCATGCGGGAGAGTCTGAATGAGGCCTATCGCACGCTACTTGGCCACTTCCGCCATGAATCCGGCCACTACTACTGGTTCCGGTTTTTTCACAGCAGCAATCTCCATGATCCCTGGCTGCAAAGATTCCGCGAACTGTTTGGCGACGAGACGGCAAGCTATAGCCAAGCACTGGGGTTGTATTACGATCAGGGTCCACCACCAGATTGGAATCAACGCTGCATCAGTGCCTATGCGGCCAGCCATCCTTGGGAGGATTTTGCAGAAACCTGGGCGCACTTTCTGCACATTGTGGATACGCTGGAGACCGCTGCCACCGCAGGTTTTCAGATCCAGGGGCGGACGCTGGCATCACCCCTGTCAGGTATTGCACCGGGCGGAAACCTGCAGCCCGGCATCCAGGCCAACTTCGATGGTCTCCTGGACGACTGGATCACCCTCACCCAGGCCATGAACCTGGTCAATCGCAGCATGGGCCTGAGCGATGCCTACCCATTCACCCTCACCGACACTGTGATCGATAAGCTGAACTTCATCCATCGCCTGATCAACCGCCAGCCTTTGCCAGGTTGAGCGCTGCAGCTAAGGCACTATTCCCAATCAAACCTGGGCAGTGCATCCACGCCCTGGCGCAGGGTATCGGACCAGACGCGCTGGATCTCCGCATACAGCGGTGACTCCAGATCAAAACTCAGGCGCTGGCTCAGCTCAAACCTGTCCTTCTCATAGATGGCCAAATCCAGTGGTGGGCCCACCGCCAGATTACTGCGCATGGTGGAATCCAGTGACAACAGTGCGCAACGTGCCGCATCTGCCAATGACACCGTTGGCGCCACGATGCGATCCAGAATGGGCTTGCCATACTTGTTCTCGCCGATTTGCAGATAGGGTTTTGCTTCCGGTACCTGAATGACATTGCCTTCGGGATAGATCAAATACAGTTCGTGCTGCTCACCCCGGGTTTGTCCGCCCAGAATAAAGCTCGCCTCAAACCTGGAACTATTCTTTTCATTGATATCTATATAGTGGTTCTGGATACGGCGACTGATTTCACCCACGTACTGGGCCGCCTCCAGCAGACTGTCCACGGTCTCCAGGCTCACCGGCGCCGTGCGGCGCAGCAGATCGCGCCGGAGCCGGTGCACCACAGCATGGGTCGTGGCCAGATTGCCGGCGCTAAGCAGTACGAACAGCCGATCTCCACCGGGATTGAATTCGTGCATCTTGGTATAAATGCTGTGCTGATCCACGCCGGCATGAGTGCGGGAATCGGAGGCAAACACCAGACCGCTGTCCAAACGGATCGCAAGGCAATAAGTCATGAATCAATTCCAACCACTGAGGTAGTAAAACAGGAGCGCCTGCACTGACTTGGGCACCCTGCCCACTTATGAAGCATAGCCCAAACCGGCAGCAGTATCGGGCCGGATGCGGACAAGCTCAAGTCCAGGCTAGAATGAGACCCGCCTAAGGAAACCTACATGTCGATCAACTGGCAGAACTACCCCACCGATGGCATTTGGGATGAGTTGATTAGTGACCGTGGTCGCCCTCGCCCCGGCGCGGCGGAGCTTTGTCGCATGCTGGCCAGCCTCAGCGATAAAGACTTGGCCGGACGGCAGACTGCCGCCGAACTGGCCATCCGTACCATGGGCATCACCTTCACCGTTTATACCGGAGAGGACAGTGGTTCCATCGACCGGGAGTGGCCCTTCGACATCATTCCCCGAATCATCGCCAAATCCGAATGGGATCACATCAGCAAGGGCTTGCAGCAACGCGTCAACGCCCTGAATCAATTCATCCACGATATCTACCATGAGCAACGCATCCTGCGGGCAGGCCTAGTGCCGCCGGAGCTGGTGCTCAAGTCCAAGGACTTCCGGCCGCAATGTCTGGGCATTCACCCGCCCCATGCCATCTGGGCCCATGTCTGCGGCAGCGACCTGGTGCGGGACAAGGACGGCACACTGTACGTGCTGGAAGACAATCTGCGGGTACCCTCGGGTGTTTCCTACATGCTGGAAAACCGGGAAGTCATGAAGCGCGTATTTCCGGAGCTGTTCGAAGCGCAAACCATTTATCCCATTGACGACTACCCGGATCGTCTGGCCGCCAGCCTGAAGTCCCTTTCCCCCCGTGGCCAGCGCAATCCGGAACTGGTGGTGTTGACGCCCGGCATCTACAACTCAGCCTATTTCGAACACGCCTATCTGGCCCAGAGCATGGCCGCAGAACTGGTGGAAGGCTCTGACCTGGTGGTAGGGCGCGACGATTGCGTATACATGCGCACCATCGAGGGGCTGGTACGAGTGGATGTGATCTATCGCCGTATTGATGATCAGTTTTTGGATCCCAAGGTGTTCCGTAAAGACTCAACGCTGGGTGTGCCTGGCTTGATGCGGGCCTGGGCCAAGGGCAACGTCGCACTGGCCAACGCCCCCGGCTGCGGCGTGGCGGATGACAAGGTGATCTACACCTATGTACCGGACATCATCCGCTTCTATCTGAAGGAAGATCCTCTGCTGCCCAACGTGCCCTCCTATCGCTGTGTGCACAAAGAGGAACGGGACCTGGTGCTGGACAACCTGGTGCATATGGTGGTGAAGCCCGCCAATGAATCCGGTGGTTACGGCATGCTGATCGGCCCCAAGGCCAGCCGCAAGGAGCGGGACAAGTTTGCGCGCCAGATCCTGGCCAACCCCCGCAACTATATGGCGCAGCCCATGCTGACCCTGTCCACCGCACCCACACTGATCCGCAACAAGGCGGAACCCAGACATTTGGACCTGCGACCCTTCATTCTTTCCGGTGCCACCACCAGTGTCACCACCGGCGGCTTGACCCGAGTGGCCATGCGCAAGGGATCCACCGTGGTGAACTCCTCCCAGGGTGGTGGCAGCAAGGATACCTGGGTGGTGGAGGTGGAATGAAACACAACACATTATCCCGCACCGCCGAACGCATCTACTGGCTGGGGCGTTACCTGGAACGTGCAGAAAGCACTGCGCGTCTCATCAATGTCAACGGCAACCTGCTGATTGATTTGCCGAAGGCACTGACCCTCGGCTGGCAACCTTTGCTGCAAATCATGAGCAGCCAGCCGCTTTTCGATGAACTCTATGATGATCCCAACGAACGCAACGTGGTGCGTTTTCTCACGGCCGATGTCCGCAATGCCGGTTCACTGCTGAGCTCCCTGCGCATGGCGCGGGAAAATGCCCGTACCATCCGCGAAATCATGCCACGAGTTGCTTTTGAATATATTAATCAGCTGTTTCTGTTTGCCCGTAGCGAACTGGCATTCACCAATGCGCGTTCCAGACGCGCCCAAGCCATGGACGGCATCATGCTGCGCATCCAGCAATTTGATGGTTTTCTCGCCGGCGCCATGTTCCGGGACAACAACTGGGGATTTCTGAATCTGGGAAAGCACCTGGAACGGGCCGACATGACCACCAGAATCATTGAGGTGCGGGCATACAGTCCATTGGAACAGCAGGCGAATCTGGAACCCTTTCGGCAATTGCAATGGCGCTCCATCCTGCGTTCCCTGCACGCCATGCAAAACTACAATATTTTTGTCCAGGAACCGGTGCAACAGCAGCTGGTGCTGGAATTCCTGTTCCGCAATCCGGATCTGCCCCGATCCTTTGCCTACTGCCTGGACGCCATCCGGAAACCACTGCGCCGGCTACCCAGGCACGATAAACCACTACGTGCTTGCAACCGCATCATCCGCCTGCTGGCCAAGGCTGACGTGAGCAGTCTGGATGGGGCTGACCTGCGGGCATTCATTGATGATTGTCAGCGGGCCATCGCCAGTCTGCATGATCAGATCAGCAGCACCTATTTCCACGGCCGTGCGCATCGTCATGCCGGTGCACGCAGGAAACCGGCGCCGGGACGTTAACCACGAATACGGGTGCCGGATCCATGCCCAGGTGCCGGTTTTCACAAACTCTTGCAATTCTTCGCAAATCTCTGCGCAGGCGGCCATTGTGAGCCGGTTGGCGGCGCCTTACTGTGGAGGCCGCGCCATTTCTAATACCCGGTCAAAAAACTATGCCCATAGAGCACCCAGAAGGCAGCCCCCTGCAGTCCTGCCTGAGTCAGCAGCCCCAGGCGCAGCCACACTCGCCGCGACGCCAGGCGCTGCTACAGGCGGTGACCGAGTATATGCAGCGCACCGGGCTGGTGAACCTGAGTCTGCGGGAGATCGCCCGCCAGATCGGCATCAGCGCCCCGGCCCTGATCCATCATTTTGGCGACAAGGAGACCTTGCTGCGGGAGGCGCTGCACAGCATTCATCAGCGTGAGCTCGGCCAGTTGGAGCAGGCGTTTGCTGAAACCAGTGTCAGCCAGGCGCTGGCAGGACTGTGGGAAATTCAGTCGACACCGGGTGAGCGGCGCGCCCAAGCCGCGGCGAGCGAAATCCAGAGCGTGGTGCAGAATGATCCGGCACGTTTTCCCAACTACCACCAGCACCTGTCCCGCCCCTGGATCGCCGCCATGAATGCGGCATTGGCGCGGGCCGGGGCCCCGGAAGCCCAGCGCATTCCGCTGGCCACATTGCTGGTGGCCACCTATCGCGGCTTGCTCAATGACCTGCTGGCAACCGGCGAAACCAAGCGCATCAATGCCAGCTTCCACCTGCTGCTGGCGGGCGTGGGCCAGTTGGAACAGGCCTGGCGCGAGGGTGATGCCACCCATGCCCAGGCCGCCGATCTGCTGCGACCCCAGCCACCGACAGCGGACTGAGGTCTGGCGCTGGCTGGGAATTTATACCCTGTCCAGATTGATCCTCCGGCCGCAACCCCTATAATCCCGCGTCTTGCCTGCCAGGTCGTACACGGAATACTGCATGCGTTGGGTGCTGCGTTCAAAGATCCACAAAGCCTACGTGACCGAGGCCAATCTCAACTACGTCGGCAGCATCACCATCGATCA
>JBJHDG010000095.1:0-8382 GCA_050486425.1 Pseudomonadales bacterium
CCATGTAACCACCCACGGCGCCACCAGCCAGCGCGCCGACACCTGCGCCAATCAGCGCTCGTTTGCGGCGCTCGTCAGCATCACTGCCGGAAAGTACGCCAATCACAGCGCCCGCCAAGGCGCCTACGCCAGCGCCAGTGGTCGCGCGAGTGGTGCGCTGTTCGCCAGTGAAGGGATCGGTCGTCTGGCAGCCTGCCAGTACCAAAGCGATGAGGGTCAGGCCGGTAAGTCTTTTTGCGGTGATCATCGGTTTAGTCCTCATGGGTGTCGTTAAAGGGTAATGGGCATCGTTGCGCCAAGTATGTGCATCTTATCTGAACCCTGGCTGAACTCGCACGCTGCGTAGCCGTGCTGGAAGCCGGGGGCTAGCCAGTTAACGCCTGCCTGACAAAATCCGCCAACGCCGCCACCGCCACCCGCTGCTGCGTCATGCTGTCCCGATCGCGCACGGTGACGGTGTCATCGTCTTCAATGGTCTGAAAATCCACTGTCACACACAGCGGCGTGCCCACTTCGTCATGACGGCGATAGCCCTTGCCGATATTGCCAGTGTCTTCAAACAGAATGCGGCCCAGGCCCAGGGCTTGCAGTTGCTGCTTGATGGCGCGGGCCTTGGCCATGATGCCGTCGTGATTGCGCTTGAGTGGCATCACCGCCACCTTGATGGGCGCCAGATGGGGTTTCAAGCCCAGCACGATGCGTTCGCTGCCGTTCTCCAGGGTTTCCTTGCGATAGGCTTCGTTGAGGATGGCCAGCACGCCGCGATCCACGCCCGCAGAGGGCTCGATCACATAGGGCACGAACCAGCGCTTGGCGTCCAGATCCTGCATGGCCAGGCGGGTATTGGAGTCACGGTTTTCCAGCACCTTGGCCTGGATGCCCAGCTCCGCCTGTTGCTTGCTGTGGGAGCCCAGGTCGAAGTCGGTGCGGTTGGCGATGCCTTCCAGCTCTTCCAGGCCGTGGGGGAACTGATACATCAGATCCACGGTGGCCTTGGAGTAGTGGGACAGCTCCTCCTTGGGCACCCGCAGCAGCTGCATGGTTTCCGGGCGCACGCCCTGGGCGGCCCACCAGTCCAGCCGCGCTTGCACCCAGCGTTCATGCCAGTCTTCATCGGTGCCAGGCTCCACGAAGAATTCCAGCTCCATCTGCTCGAACTCGCGCACGCGGAAGATAAAGTTGCGTGGGGTGATTTCGTTACGGAAGGCCTTGCCGATCTGGGCGATACCAAAGGGCAGCTTGCGCGAGGTGGCATCCAGCACATGCTTGAAGTTGGTGAAAATGGCCTGGGCGGTTTCCGGTCGCAGGTAGGCCTTGGCGGCGCCATCTTCCACCGGACCCAGGGTGGTTTTGAACATCAGGTTGAAGGGCCGGGGATCGGTGAGGTCGGTGCTGCCGCAGCCGGGACATTTGGCTTCCTTGAGGTGATCGGCGCGCCAGCGGCTCTTGCACTGGCGGCAATCCACCAGCGGGTCGGTAAAGGTAGCCTCATGGCCAGAATAGTGCAGCACCTTGGCATTGGTGAGGATGGCGGCATCCAGGCCCTCCACATCGTCACGTTCGTACACCATGGCGCGCCACCAGGCGGCTTTGAGGTTGTTCTTCAGCTCCACCCCCAGCGGGCCATAGTCGTACACGCCCTGCAGGCCGCCATAGATATCGCTGCTCTGGAAGATGAAACCGCGGCGTTTGCACAGGGCAACCAGTTCGTCCATGGATGGGGCTGGCACGTTAACTCCTTGATAGTTCTAAGTTTTATAAGGCTGGCTGGTGGTGGGCGCTGAAGCTTGGCCGGCGTCCGGGCGCAGACTATACCTGAAATTGCGACCTGAAATTGCCACTGCGCCGGATTTGGCCTGTGGAATCAAGTGCTTATCTGGACCAGATCCAGTTACAACCGGATTACGATTGTGTCAGCAAAAGCCTCGGCAGCGGGTCCGCAATCTGCTCAAATAGCGCCGGGCCGCAAGCGCGGCCCCTTGTCCGTGAGCTGGTGCACAAATTCGTACTTTCGTACATACTGGCCCGCGGATGTCTTGCCTCCTGGGAGCCTGCATGCCGAACACCGACAGCCAACGCCGGCGCACAGATACCGAAGATCGCACCTATTTCCGCTGCGATAGATTCTATCGTCAGGACGGCGGCTGGTATTTCTGCACCCGGGAAGGCGATCAGGGGCCGTTTGTCTCCAAGGCCCAGGCCGATGCGGCCCTGCACACCTACCTCATCGAGCGGGCTCAGTTGGCCCGCTTTCAGGAACAACGGGAACGGGAAGCCAAGCTGGAGCAGGTGCGTGCCCATGCCGCCAAGCTGGCCGGCAAGGAAGCCCGTGACAGAATGTTACGCGCCCGTAACAGCCATACCCTGAATCCCGCCGACGCCGCCAACGACAGCCTGGGCTTTCGCCTTGAGCTTATCGATTCAATCGATTTCAAAGATCTCTAAAGTAGCAGAAAAATCAAGGACAGCGTGCGTAGCCGCAGCGAATGCTCTGGCGCCATCAGCCGTGTGTGGAGATTGGTAACACTTTGGCTGAGGGGTGCTGAGAGTGCCTGCTCGATACAATGTTTGATGCGATCAAAAAAATATTTTCAAGTATTTCTCAAGTATTTCCATACATCCGCCTTTGTAGTATAAGGCCATGGCAGAACTATAAGTACAAACGGGAAGTGGCAGTTGCAGTACTGGAATGAAGTAGTAACGCAGGACGCGGGAGGGAGGAAAACAGGGCCTAAGGGCTGCTCAGGCTGATCCAGCCAAATCCCAACTGATGATGGTTTTAAGGCCTCGACGACGTCGAGATAAAAATTGGTTCGATAACAAACCAATCGCACACAAAGGGGTAGACTCATGAAGTTACGGGAACTATGTAGGGGTATCGCCTACGCATCGCTTGCGATGCCGATAGCCGCGATACCGACCATGGCGCTTGCCCAGGCAGGCGGCGACGACGTTGATGTCGTTGTCACTATTGGTACCTTGATCCGGGGTACGCCAGTAGACGCTGCACTGCCGGTAGAGGTATATGGCGCAGATGAACTGGAAAGGTTGGGCAATCCGTCCGCACTGGATTTCGCGAAAAGCCTGACGGTATCCGGTCCCACCAGCGGTGAAGCCTATTATTTCGGTGGCGCTGAACTCACGGGTAACGTGCAGTTCAACTTGCGCGCCCTGGGCGCCGACAAGACGCTGTCGTTGTTCAACGGCCGTCGGGTTTCCCAGAACACCTCGGTGATTCCGTCCAATGCCATCCAGCGCATCGAAGTGCTGAAAGACGGCGCGGCGGTAACCTATGGTGCCGACGCCACCGGTGGTGTGGTGAACTTCATCACCCGTAACAGTTTTGACGGTGTGGAGCTGACTGGCTCTTACAAAAACATCCAGGACTCCGACGGTGACTACAATCTTGGTCTGCTGGCCGGCTTCGGCGGCGATACCACCAGCGTGCTGTTCGCGGCGCAGTGGGAGCATCGTTCTGAGTTGAGCACGATGGATCGGGATTTCTCCAGCCTGCCGTACACCACGAACCCTGCGCCTTGGTCTGGCTTGACTAATATGGCGTCTTGGTTACCTCGGCAGGCATTGCCTGCCAGTGTTGATGTCACTGCGCTGGGGGGTACTTTCAATGCGGAGTGGGGTGACCCGTCATTTGTGGTCATTCAGGACTTTACGCGTCCCAGTTGTGAGGCTGTAGGTGGTGTGTACACCCTTCCGGTGGCACCCAGTACCAACATCACCTGTCAGTACAACTATATCTCCTACTACAACCTGGTAGAGGAGAATGATATCTATCGTCTGTATGGACAGGTGAACAGCGCCGTTACGGATAATATGGATTTCCACTTACGAGTAGCGTTCTCCCGCGTGCATACCCCGACGGCTTATGGTTCACCATCGCAACCGGTTATTCGTGGGCCCGCTCTAGCACCGGGCTTGACCTTCCAGCTTTATACCCCCTCGCATAATCCGTATGTGGCCGACTTTGTAGCTCGGAACCCAACATTTGCGGGTGCCAACGGTGGTGTGAACTTGGCCATAACTCAGGGTTATACCGCCGTTACTTATCGTGCATTTGCTCACGGTGGTAACGATCTGATTACGGGTAGCAATCACAGCGTATCCCGCGAGATTGATAACAAGTACTACCATATCGCTACGGGCTTCCAGGGTGAATTTGGCCGCGATCTGCTGGGGTCCGACGTTAGCTATGACGTCGGCCTGACTTACAACCAGGCGGTTCTGTACAACGACAACCCGGATATTGTGTTGTATCGTCTGCAACAGGCGCTAAATGGTTTCGGCGGCCCGAATTGCAGTCCCCCTGGTGGTCTCAACGCCGTGGATGGTATGCCGGATCGGCCTGGTACCTGGAATCGCACGCCTGGAAGCCCTGCTGCCATATACACCGAGGCGGAGCTCGCGGATTGGGGCTGCTATTACTACAACCCCTTCGCGTCCAACTTTGCAGGTCAGCCGGTTCTCGGGTTAACTAACCCGAACTATGACGCGACCCTGACTAACCGCGAAGATGTGGTGCGTTGGTTGTTCAACAAGCGCGCCCAGGAAAACGTCATGTCCAACACCACGCTGGATGTGGTATTCTGCAGCTTGCAGTTGCCAGCTGTGTTGAATGTGCCTGCGCTGCCAGGTGGTGATATTGCCTGGGCATTTGGTGTCCAGGGCCGTAACACTAAGAACCGGGAAGTGGTGCAGGATCCCCTGCAGGCAGGTGCTCAGCCTTGTGCTTGGCCCACTGAGCTGGGTAATGGTCAGTACCCGAGCCCGACACCGGCTGGACAAGCGGGCTATACAGGCTGCTCCTCATTAGCTGTGCCTGGCCCATTCCAGTTCTTTACTCCGAATCCACCGGATACCACCCAACAGGACCAATACTCGATATTTGGTCAGTTGGACTTCCCGGTATTGGATACCCTGCAGTTCTCTGCGGCTGCACGCTATGAGCGCTTCAGCGGCGGGCTGGATACCACGGTTTACAAGCTCTCTGGTAAGTGGGACGCGCTGACGCTGAATGACTTTAGCCTTTCCTTTCGAGGTTCCTATGGCACCAACTATCAAGCACCAGGACCTGGCCTGAGCCCAGGAAGCACAACGGTAGCTGTGGCCTCCTATACGCGTGCTGGCGGTCAATGGTTAGGTTGGGATACCTTCACCCGTACAGATATTGAGCCGGAAACCGCTACAGCCAGTAGCTTTGGCGCGATCCTGCAAGGCCGCGGCCTATTGCCGGACCACGACTTCCGTTTCATGTTGGACTATTTCCATATTGAGATCGAAGACGAATTGGGTGTTATCGCTTCAGTAAACGACATCGCAAATGTGGTTTTCCCGACGGCACTCGGCGGGTTGGCGGACTGCTCCAACCCGTTGGCTCCTCGTGTGACCTTTAACCAGGGCAGTTGTGTTCAGGGTGTATCCAGTGCAGGTACCTTCGCAGTGGTGCAGACCGATTTCGGTAACGGCCCCACTCGCTGGACGGCTGGTTTTGATCTCTCCGCTGCCTACCGGCTGCCTGTTGAATTGGGTGAGCTGAACGGTACGTTAACCCTGAATTTGGCGGCCACCAATATTCGCAAGTTCCGGACTGATGCTGTATTCCTGGAAGGTCGCGAAAATGGTGATCCGAACGGCGCTATCGTACAGTATGGCCTCAAGGAACCGGAGAATCGCCTTGGCCGTTTGAACTTTGCGGTGATCGGTGATGCAGTTCCCGAGTGGCGAGCCAACTTCGATGTCAACTACAATCAGGGTGATCATAACCTGCGGCTGCGTACTAACTACGTATCTGCTGTTGAAGATCAGCGTGGGCCCGGTATCCCCGGTGGTGTTACAGCACTCAATCCAGATACTGGCTTGAACTGGGATGCAACTAATTACGGCGTCAAGGGCGAAGACTGGATCTCCTTCGATCTGCACTACATTTACGACCTGAACGCCTACAACACCACGTTGTCTGCGTCCATCGTGAACGTTGCCGATCGTGATCCACCGCCGGCGCGCATGGAGCTGGGTTACGATCCGCGCATCGCCAACCCCCTGGGCCGCACCATCGAAGTGGGTGTACGTTACCGCTTCTGATCGACCCCTGGCGCCGGTCCGCCGGCGCCAACGCGCTAGACCCAAAGCCCCGCTCCTTGAGCGGGGCTTTTTTTTTGGGGCTATCCAGCCGAAAGTCTGGCAGTTCCTAATCTGGTCTGACCTATGTCGCTGGCAAGGTGCGCCAGAACTGGTTAAATTGCGGGCTGTCACTTTTTCAGGCCGGCGCCGGATCCCGTCGGGGCGGGGGCGCCGCCAACGAATCTTTGTAATCTAGAGGTAGATCCTATGGCGTGGAATTACGGCGATATTCTGGACGCGATCGGGGATGTGATTCCCCCTGAGCGTCCGGCCCTGATCCAGGGCGACCGGGTAATCACCTGGGGTGATTACAGCAGGCGCACCAACAATCTGGCCCACCGCTTTTTGAACCGGGGCGTGCAGGCCGGTGACAAGGTGGCCTTCTATATGCGCAATCACCCCGCCTATCTGGAAACCCTGGGTGCCTGCTTCAAAGCACGCCTGGTACATGTGAATGTGAACCATCGTTACGTGGATGATGAGTTGTTCTACATCCTGGACAACTCCGACAGCAAGATTGTGGTGTTTGAATCCGTGTTTGCCGATAGCGTGCGCAAGCTGCGGCCGCGACTGCCTCAGGTGGTGCTCTGGGTGGAGGTGGGTGAGCAGCCCCAGGATGCGCCCGTGGTGGATTTTGCCGTGTCCTATGAGGGGCTGACAGAGATTGGTGACGGCGCCAAGCTGGATCTGGAGCGCTCTGGTGATGACCTGCTGTTTATGTACACCGGTGGCACCACCGGATTGCCCAAGGGTGTGATGTGGGCGCATGAGGATTTGTGGGGCGCCGGGGGGCGCGGTGGTAATGTGCTGCTGGGGCTGGAACCACCGGAAACCCTGCAGGCCCATGCTGAAAATGTGCGCAAGAATCCCATGGTGGGTGTGGTCTTGCCGGCGTGTCCGTTGATGCATGCTACCGGCCTGTTCACTGCCATGGGTTCACTTACCCGCGGCAGCACCATTGTGCTTTTGCCAGGCGGCGGCTTTGATCCGGAGCTGGTATGGGCGGAAGTGGAGCGCAACAAGGTCATGAGTCTGGTCATTGTGGGGGATGCCTTTGGCAAGCCGCTGCTGCGCGCCCTGGATGAAAACCCCGGTCGCTGGAATATCAGCTCCCTGATGATGATGATATCCAGTGGTGTGATGTGGAGCCCTGAGGTGAAACAGGGCCTGCTGAAGCATCACAAGGGCATGATGCTCATGGACAGTTTTGGTTCCTCCGAAGCCCTGGGCTTCGGCAGTTCCACCACCACTGCCGAAGGCGGTACCGATTCCGCCAAGTTCATGATTGGCGAGAACTGCAAGGTGTTTACCGAGGATCATCGCGAGGTGCAGCCCGGCAGCGGTGAGGTGGGCTTTATCGCGCGCTCTGGCCCCATTCCGCGCGGCTACTACAAGGATCCGGAGAAATCCGCCAAGACTTTCCCCGTGATCAATGGTGTGCGCTACTCGATTCCCGGTGACTACTGCACTGTGGAGACTGACGGCACCTTGACGTTGCTGGGGCGCGGCAGTGTGTGTATCAACACCGGTGGTGAGAAGGTGTATCCGGAAGAAGTGGAGGAAGTGCTCAAGCGCCATCCTGCCATCCATGATGCCCTGGTGGTGGGTGTGCCCGACGACAAATGGGGACAGGCGGTGATGGCGGTCGTGTCGCTGGAACCTGGTGCGACGCTGGAAGAAGACGGCGTACGCGCTCATGTGAAGGAACACCTAGCGGCCTATAAAACGCCCAAGCGGATTCTGGAAACCGAGCAACCCATGCGTGCCAGCAATGGCAAAGCGGATTACAAGGGCGCCACCGAGTTCGTCAAAACCCAACTGGGCATTGCCGGATAAGCTGATGAGTGGCGAAAGTCTGGCCTGGTGGCCCCAAGGTATTCTGATCGGTGGCATCCTTGCCGTGGTGCTGGTGCCTGTGGGCGCGCTGGGTACACGCTTCGGACTCTGGGGTTTTGAAACCGGCTTTTTGCTGATTTTCCTTGCGGTGTTGGTGGCGGTGGTGGCCGGCTTTGGCGGCTTGATCGGCCTGGCGGTGAGCTATAAGGCCGGGCTTGTGCTGGAGCGGCCCCAGCTGCTGATTGGTCTGGTATTGGCTGTGATCGTGCTGGGATTGATGTTGTATCAATTCAACCTCGCGCGGTCATTGCCGCCCATCCACAACATCACCACGGATCCCTATGACCCACCGCGTTTTATGCACGCGCCGGAACTCCGCGGGCCCAAGGCCAATACCCTGGACTATGAGAC
>JBJHDG010000096.1:0-8376 GCA_050486425.1 Pseudomonadales bacterium
GCATCGGCCTCCGCCGCTGCCATTTCCGACAGCTCCTGCTGGTCCTGCAGCTCCAGGCTCAGGCGCTGCAACAGGGAAACCACCTGCTCCAGGCTGGCGCGCTCACGACCCAGTTTTTGCGCCCGCTCCGGATCATCCCAGATATCGGGCTCGGCCAGCTCTAATTCGACTTCTTCCAGACGCTGTTGCTTGTCTTCGAAGTCAAAGATACCCCCGAAGCAGGCTGTAGCGGGCCTGCAAATCTTTGAGTTGGGTGCGGATAGCGCTGATTTCGGCCATGGCAGATTCCGTTTTCTGATTTGAAGGGCGACAAGGCGCGGCAGTCTATCACAGCGGCTGGGGCTGCAAATGCTCCAGCTGCAGCTGCAGATTGCTGGCGCCGCCGTAGTGATTCTCCTGCAGCCGGTAGGCCACCAGCACCTGACGTACCGTTGCCGGCAGTGGCGGCTGATTAAAGGCGATGGCGTCCAGCAGCTGGCCCTGGGCCGCATCCTGGCCAGCGCTGGATGTAGCCACTGGTGTCAGGGACAGCTTCAGGTGTTTCTCGCCCACGACCCGCTGGTGCACCAGGTTGAAATGCCCCTGAAACAAGGGCTCGGGAAAATGCTGGCCCCAGGGTCCCTGGGCAGCCAGCAAGCGAGCCGTCTCCAGCCGGAACTGAGGCGGCGTCAGCTCACCGTCGGTGAGCAGGATCGCCTGCAATTGCTCCGCCGTCACCCAACGGTTGACCTCCTGGGTAAAGGCCTTGCGGAACTGGGGCAAGTGCACGCGCCTGATGCTGAGCCCGGCTGCCATGGCATGCCCGCCAAATTTCTGAATCAGGCCGGGAAAGCGGTTTGCCACCGCCGCCAACACATCCCGCACGTGAACACCATTGATGGAACGGGCAGAACCCTTGAGTTCATCGCCAGCACCGGCGTCGGCGAAGGCAATCACCGGGCGATGAAAGCGTTCCCGTAAGCGCCCGGCGACAATACCCACCACACCCTGATGCCAGCGTGGGTCATACACACAGAGTCCCATGGCGTCATCCACCTCGGCGTTGTCGGCAGCCGCTGCGGCCAGTGCGGCCGCCTCCTTGGTCATCTGTTGTTCAATGATGCGGCGCGCATTGTTCTGCTGCTCCAATGCAGTGGAAGCGGCGCGCATCGCCGCCATGTCCTCGGCCAGCAAGGCTTGAATGCCCAGGCTCATATCATCCAACCGGCCCGCCGCATTGATGCGGGGCGCCAACGCAAAAGCCAGATCCTGGGCACTCAGGCGTGCCTGATCACGCCCGGCAATCTGAATCAGTGCGCTGATACCCGGGCGGGTCTGGCCCTGTCGGATGCGCAGCAATCCCTGCTGCACCAGAATGCGATTGTTTTGATCCAGCGGCACCACATCCGCCACCGTACCCAGGGCCACCAGATCGAGAAACTGCGCCAAATTCGGTGGCGCCAGCCCCTGTTGCGCGAACCAACCGCGCTGGCTCAGGGTGGCCCGCAACTGACTCAGCACATAGAACATCACGCCCACACCCGCCAAGGCCTTGCTGGGAAATTCACAGCCGGGCTGATTGGGATTGACGATGGCATCTGCAGCCGGCAATTCAGTTCCGGGCAAGTGATGATCTGTAATCACTACTTGCATGCCGGCCGTCTTGGCCGCCGCCACACCGGCCACACTGGCAATACCGTTGTCCACGGTCACCAGCAGCTGCGCCCCATCCTTTGCGGCCAGGGCGACAATTTCCGGTGTCAGGCCATAGCCGAAGTCAAAGCGGTTAGGCACCAGGTAACTGACCTGAGTGGCGCCCATGGCGCGCAAACCCAACACCGCCAGGGCGCTGGCGGTGGCGCCATCGGCATCGAAGTCACCTACAATTTTGATAGGGCGCTGGGCACTGATGGCATCGGCCAGCAGATCGGCGGCGGCCTGGATGCCGCGCAGCGTGGGTGGCAACAGCTGCTGCAGCGACAATTGCAGCTGGCCGGGTTCGGTAACACCGCGCGCACTGAAGATACGGGCCAGTAGCGGATCCAAACTTCGGGCCAACTGCGCAGCAGCCGGCCCAGGTTCGCGCATCCGCAACTGTGGCTCAGGCATGCTCGTCCAACGGCTCCACCCGGATCCGCATGATCTCCCCGACCACTTCCGGCAGTGCCTGAATGGTGGCCAGGGCCTTGTTCATGGCGGCTTCTTGCACCCGATGGGTGAGGATAATCACTGGCACCCAGGAAGTGGCACCGGTTACGCGCACCGCCTGTTCGCGCTGAATCACAGCTTCAATGCTGATGGCGTTCAAACTCAGGATTTGCGCCACCTGGGCCAACACCCCGGGCTGGTCCACGGCAGGAATACGCAGGTAGTAAGCGGTTTCCACGGCTTCAATGCCGAGCCGGTTTGCGGAGCCGGATATGTTCAACGGCCGGCTGGCACGATTGCAGGCAATATCGATGACGTCCGCCAACACAGCGGATGCTGTAGGCAAGGAACCCGCGCCGGGGCCGTAGTACAAAGAGGAACCCACGGCATCGGAATTGATCACCACCGCATTCATCACACCATCCACTTTCGCCAGCAGCCGTTGCGCCGGCACCAGGGCCGGATGCACGCGGGTTTCAATGCCATTGGCACTGCGCCGGGCGATACCCAGATGCTTGATGCGATAACCCAAGGCCTGTGCGTATTCGATATCTTCCGCAGTCAGCTTGCTGATACCTTCGGTGTAAACCGCAGACAGTGCCAAGGGGCTGTCGAATGCCAGTGCGGCCAGAATGGCCAACTTGTGGGCTGCATCCACGCCTTCCACATCAAAGGTGGGATCGGCTTCGGCATAACCCAATGCCTGGGCTTCCACCAGGGCATCCGCGAAGCTGGCACCCTTGCCCGCCATGGCCGACAAAATGAAATTGGAGGTGCCGTTGATAATGCCCGCCACCCAGTTGATGGTATTGGCCGCCAAACCTTCGCGCAGGGTTTTGATAATGGGAATGCCGCCGCCCACAGCCGCTTCAAAGCCCACGGCAATGCCGGCTGCATAAGCCTTGGGCAACAGTTCGTCACCGTGTACAGCGATCATGGCCTTGTTGGCCGTCACGAAGTGTTTGCCGGCAGCAATGGCGGCCTGCAGCAGCTCCGCGGCCTGGGTCTCGCCACCAATCAACTCCACCACCAGATCCACATCGGGGTCCTGGATCACATCCTGCACATCGGTGGAGAACAGCGCGCCACCCAAATCCACCAGCGGCTTCGGCGTGCGACTGGCGACCCGCATCAGCTGCAGCGGACGCCCAGCCTGCAACGCGATACTATCGGCATTGCGCTGCAGCAGTTCCACCACACCCTGGCCCACGGTACCCAGGCCACAAATTCCAATCCGTAACGGCTCCACCGACTACCCTCAGAAAAATGAGCGGGAACGCTAGCGGCTCCCGCAGATCAAGTCAACGCGGCCGGCGACAACGCACCAGCTAGAGGTGCCCACGCTCCCGCAATTCCTGCAGCAGGCGCGGCACCGGCATATAGCCGGGAATGGCCTCACCGTCCTCCAGCACCATAAAGGGCGTGCCGGTAACGCCGTGCAACTTGCCCATGCGGTAATGGGCCGCCACAGGGTTGTCGCAAACCTGGGGCGGCAACGGCTCACCATCCTTGAGCCTGGTGATGGCTTGCTGGGGATCGGCGCTGCACCAGGCGGTCACCAGTTTTTGATAACCCTCGGATTCCAAACCATTACGGGGGAAGGCCAGGTAATGCACGGCCACACCAGCCTGGTTCAGGGCCGCCATATCCCGATGCAATATCCGACAGTAGCCACATTCAATATCGGTATACACAATCAGTTGGGCGCGCAGCTCACCGGCAGGCATAAAACTGATGGCATCTGCGGTGGCGGTGGTAAACGCCCGCCGCCGCTGCTGGGCTCTTTCCTCTTCCGACAAACTCAGCAGATCGCCATCAGTGATGTCATAGACATCGCCCACGAACACGTGGGTGCCTGCCGCCGACATATACAGACGGGCACCACTTTCCAGAACCAGCACATGGTAGCCGGGCATCAGGGACGGGCCGGCCCAGATCACTTCCAGATCCGGTCGCACTTGCGCCAAGCGCGCCTGGGCAGCCGCGGGACTCTCAATCCTGATATCGGCTGCGGCGCTGGATGCGGCAGGTGCGGGTATGGCCAACTGCGCCCGCACCCAGGCGCTTGGCAGCAGCAGTAACAGCAACAGCAGGCAAGGGCCAGCAAGAGAAAAAATTCTGTTCGGCCAGCTCAACAACATAACAACTCCAACAATATAAAGACCCCGACGAGGCTAGCCCCGGGGGTGATGAGTACTGTGCAGGGCCTTGAGCCGCTGCTGTGCGATCTGAGTATAAACCTGGGTGGTGGAAAGGTCCGCGTGGCCCAGCATCATCTGTACGGCGCGCAGATCGGCGCCATGATTCACCAGGTGGGTGGCAAAGGCATGGCGCAGGCTGTGGGGCGACAAACCCTGCCGAATGCCGGCCTGTTGGGCATAACGCTTGATGGCATACCAGAAATTCTGCCGACTCATGGGCTGCCCACCGCGCCCTGGAAACAGGGTATCTGTCTGGGCTTGCTGTAGCAGTTGCGGTCGTGCCTGCTGCAGATAGCGCTGCAGCCAATCCAGTGCCTGCTGCCCCACCGGCACCAGACGCTCCTTGTCGCCCTTACCCAGCACCCGCACCAGCCCTTGGCGCTGGTTCAACATGGACAACCGCAGACCCACCAGCTCCGACACCCGTAAACCGGTTGCGTACAGCAGCTCCAGCATGGCCTTATCCCGCAACCCCAGGACGTCCGTCAGCACCGGTGCATTGAGCAGGGCTTCCACTTCCACCTCGGTGACAAACCTGGGCAGGGATCGCCCGAGCTTGGGCAGCCGCACCTGCGCACTGGGGTCGGCAGCCACCAGGCGCTCCCGCACCAGGTACTGATAGAAGCAGCGGATCGCCGACAGTGCGCGGGCGCTGGAGCGCGCCGCATAGCCCTGCTGGTAGCGCCAGGCCAGGTAGTCCTCCAGCTGCTGCGCCGTCAATGCCGGCAGGGGATCGGCCTGCCCCTGCCCCTGCCCCTGCTGCGCGCACCAGGCCGCCAGCGCGGTCAGATCCCGCCGGTAGGCCGCCAGTGAGTTGGCCGACAGGCCCCGCTGCAGCCAGAGATCATCCAGAAAGGCATGGATACGACTGTGGGTGTCAGACTGTGCAGGGGCGGGTGACGTCATAGGCCGGAAATCGTCGCAGCTGGGCTATTTCCAGACAAGGCCAAACTTGCACCAGGGCCCGCCACCAACCCAGAACTTATTGATTTACCGCACATTTTTAAGGGATCGTCGGACTTGGCATGAGAAATGCGTTAATAAACGTGCAGTACCAGTGCCAACAGGACGTGGTCCCCCCTCACCTGAAGGCACCTGTTCAGCGGATTCTCTCTCCCCGCTGAACACTGGTTGGCCTGCCAGACTTGCTGGTCCCTCGTCTGGCAGGCCGGCCGCTCTTAAACACCCGCCCAAAACACCAGCGCTGAAACGCAAAAAGGCCCGCAGTCTGCACTGCGAGCCTTGCACGCGCGAAGCAACCTGCGGGTCGCTTAGAGTTTCTCTTTGATCCGGGCGGCCTTGCCGCTGAGATCACGCAGGTAGTACAGCTTGGCCTGGCGCACGTCACCGCGACGCTTCACCTCAATGCTGGCCACCAGCGGGCTGTGGGTTTGGAAGGTACGCTCTACACCCACGCCATGGGACATCTTGCGCACGGTGAAGGCGGAGTTCAGGCCGCGGTTACGCTTGCCGATCACCACACCTTCAAAGGCCTGCAACCGTTCCCGGTTACCTTCCTTTACCCGCACCTGTACCACCAGGGTGTCACCCGGGCCGAATACCGGCAGATCGGTTTTCATCTGCTCGTTTTCCAGCACTTCAATAATTTTGTTTCTACGCATCCCAACCACTCCTGTCGTCCAGCAGACCCTGCTGCCGTTCTGCCAAATACTCTGTCAACAGCCGTCGTTCATCCGCAGATAAAGGACGTCTGACCAGCAAATCGGGCCGGCGCTCATAGGTGCGCGCCAAGGCCATCTGCAGTCGCCAGCGCATCACTGCGCCATGGTCACCACTGATCAGTACCGGTGGGACCTGCTGCCCCTGATATAACTCAGGGCGCGTATAGTGCGGGCAATCCAGCAATCCCGCAACATGAGATTCTGCAACCACGGATTCCGCATTGCCCAGGGTGCCAGGCAGATAGCGGGCAATGGCATCGATCACTACCATGGCCGGCAGCTCACCACCGGTCAGCACATAATCGCCGATGGAAAGCTCCTCATCCACGGCCTCTGCCAGCAGGCGCTCATCCACACCTTCGTAGCGGCCGGCGAGGAAAATCAGCCCCTCACCTGCCAACACCCGCGCCGCCAAGGCTTCCACCCGGGCCTGGTCCAATACCGCGCCCTGGGGCGACAGATAGATCAGACGCTGGGGGCCAGACATCAGGGCCCTGGCCGCCTCAATGGCACGCGCCAAAGGCGCTGCCTTCATCACCATGCCTGGGCCACCGCCATAAGGCCGGTCATCCACAGTGGCATGGCGATCCGCGGCGAAATCCCTGGGGTTGATCAGGGACAACTGCAACTCACCCTGCTGCGCCGCCCGGGACAACACGCCCTGGGAGGCGATGGCCTGACACATCTCCGGGAAGATGCTGATGACTGCCATCTGCATGGGCATTACCAGGGCCAGTCCACTTCCAACTGCCCCGCTGCCAAATCCACCCGCCCCACATAGGCCGCGACAAAGGGGATCAACAAATCCTCCGGCGCCGGGTCTGCGGGGTCTGCCGGGCGTATCACCAGCACATCATGGGCGCCGTTATCCAGCAGCCCGGTCACCTGCCCCAGCAACCTACCCTGCAGGTTATGCACCTGCAGGCCAATCAAATCTTTCCAGTAGTACTCATCCGCAGCGGGCGCTGGCAACTGCGCAGCCGCCACCCCAATATCGGTACCTGCCAATGCGGCGGCGGCGTCCCGATCATCCACCCCGGCCAACTTCACCACCAGCGCACCTGCCTGGGGCCGTCCGGCGGTGACCTGTACCTGCTGCCAGGCCCCAGCCACCTTCAAAAACCAGGGGCGGTACTGCAACAGGTTGGTATCAGGGTCGGTATAGGCGCTGACGCGGAGCCAGCCTTTCACACCATAAGGCTGACCGCAGCGCCCCATCACCAAAGGTTCAGGCGGCAGCGCAGTCATGACCCTGACCTGTGAAGCCTGAACCTAGGCCGCAGCGTCCTGCACAGCACCCGCTTTGCGGGCTTCCTTGAGCAGGGCTGCCACCCGGTCACTGGGCTGGGCGCCCACGGACAACCAATGCTCGGCGCGCGCCAGATCCAGGCGCAGGCGCTCGGATTGGCCCTTGGCCAAGGGGTTGAAAAAGCCCAGACGCTCAACAAAGCGGCCATCACGCTTGGCGGTCTTGTCGGCAACAACGATCTGATAAAACGGCGTTTTCTTGGCGCCGTGGCGGGACAGACGAATGGTAATCATGTAAACACCCAGGTGCGAAAGGCGCGGTATTGTATAGGAACTGTCCGGGCCTGGGAACCAGCCCGGACGCGGTAGTGGCTGGCCTTAGCCGCGGAATCTGCCCTGGGATTTCATGGCCGCCTGGGCACCCCGCATCATCTTCGCCATGCCACCTTTCTTGGTGACCTTCTTCATCACTTTCTGCATCTGCTTGTGCTGCTTGAGCACCTGGTTCACATCCGGAATCTGGGTGCCACTGCCGGCGGCAATGCGCCGTTTGCGGGAGCCGCTGATCACATCCGGGAAGCGGCGCTCATGAGGGGTCATGGAGTTGATAATGGCTTCCATGCGGGCGAAACGCCGGTCATCCAGCTGGGATTGCGCCGCCTGCAGCTGGGCCTGGCCCATGCCCGGCAGCTTATCCAGCATGCTGCCGATACCACCCATGTTGGCCATCTGTTGCAGCTGATCGCGAAAGTCCTCCAGGTCGAAGCCTTTGCCCTTCTGGATCTTCTGCGCCAGGCGTTCGGCCTTGGCCTTGTCCACTTTGCGCTCAGCCTCCTCGATCAGGCTCAGCACATCGCCCATGCCCAGAATCCGGGACGCCATCCGATCCGGATGGAAGGGCTCCAGGGCTTCCGGTTTCTCCCCCACCCCCAGGAACTTGATGGGTTTGCCGGTAATGGCCCGCACCGACAGCGCCGCACCACCCCGGGCATCGCCATCAGCCTTGGCCAGAATCACGCCGGTCAGGGGCAACGCATCGGCAAAGGCCCGGGCCGTGTTGGCAGCATCCTGGCCGGTCATGGCATCCACCCGAACAGGGTTTCGGCGGGGTTGACGGC